>DASTBC010000264.1 GCA_035712245.1 Candidatus Eisenbacteria bacterium | reverse complement strand
TTCTCCTCCGTGAGGTGCGGGGCCAGGAGGCAAACCGCCGTCAGGTGAAGTCGGCCCTCCGCGAGCTCGGTGAAGAGGATCGGAAACTGCCGTGCCGCCCTCGCGGCCTGGATTCTCTTGTACGCGGCATCCTCGGTGAGCTTCAGCTCCTCCACGCAGTAGGCGAACATGGACGAGTACCCGAGAGGTGCGAAGAGCTTTCGGGCGTCGACTTCGGCCAGGTGGGCGAGCACCACGGCCATGGTGCCGCGCTCCTCCACGATGAGAGCAGCAAGGTCACGAAGGAGGACGTCGTCACGGAGATGGGTCAACGAGTAGTCGCGCATGGAGCACCCCCTGTTCTTGGGAGCGGGACATCGTTGCCTGGACGTCGGACCAGGAGTTCCGTTCGGGGTGCTTCCCTTATATCACGGGGGTTTTGAGAACCCCGCGCAGGCCGGCGTGACGATGATGGAGCAGTAGGAGTGTCTTCATCAAAACAGATCGGCGATCGTGCGCCTGGCGGCTCCGGAGGAGATCTAGTGCGGTGTTCTCAGCAGGAACAACAGTCAAATCGATTCACGACGCGAAACACGTCAAGAAAAAAGTGGGGCCAGACCGGATACATTGGCAACAACTCAGACCGGTGACATCGGTTACTTCTTCTCGTTCTCCTTCCCGCCTCCCCTCCTCTTCTCCTTCTCCTCCCGGATCCGCTCCAGTCGCTCCTTCAGCTCCTTCTCCGCCCCTCTCGCGACACCTTCCCAGTACCGCGCGTCTCCCAGCTCGTCCGGCAGATACCGCTGGCCCACGATGGCGCCCTCGTGATCGTGCGCGTATTCGTAGCCTTTGCCGTAACCGAGTCCCTTCATCAGCGGCGTCGGGGCGTTCCGGATCCAGAGCGGCACGGGATAGGGGGGCTTCTCCAGCGCGTCCCGTGCCGCGGCGCCGTACGCCCGGTACACGGAGTTGCTCTTCGGGGCCAACGCGAGATACACGACCAGCTGCGCGAGCGCGGTGTTCCCCTCGGGCATGCCCAGGAAGTGCACCGCGTCCTTCACCGCGACCGCCAGGCGCAGGGCCTCGGGATCGGCCAGCCCCACGTCCTCGGACGCGAATCGGATCAGGCGCCTCGCCACGTAGAGCGGGTCCTCCCCCGCCTCGAGCATCCGCGCGAGCCAGTACAAGCCCGCGTCCGGATCGCTGCCTCGGATGCACTTGTGGAGCGCGGAGATGATGTTGAAGTGCTCCTCCCCCACACGGTCGTAGGGCAAGGCTCTCCGTTGCGCGGCCTCACGGACGTCCTCCGCCGCGATCTCGATGCCGCTCGAGCCGCTCCCGGAAGTCTTCGCGGACCCTGCCCCGCGTGCCGCGGCGAGCCCTGCCGAGATCTCCAGCGTCTGGAGCGCCACCCGCGCGTCTCCACCCGAGATCGAGGCGATCCGCTCGAGCACGTCGTCGGGCGCTCCGACCCCGGAGCCGCCCAGGCCCCGCTCCGCATCCCCCAACGCGCGACGGAGGATCCGCGCCAGCGCCGAAGGCTCCAGCATCGGAAGCACGATCACCTTCATCCGGGAGAGGAGCGCGTTGTTGACCTCGAACGAGGGGTTCTCGGTCGTCGCGCCCACCAGGACGATCGTCCCGTCCTCCACGTGCGGGAGGAACGCGTCCTGCTGCGCCTTGTTGAACCGGTGGATCTCGTCGACGAAGAGGAGGGTGGCGGCGCCGGTGGCGCGGCGGCGGGTGCGGGCCTGCTCGATCACCTCGCGCACTTCCTTGACGCCCGAGGTGACCGCGCTGAAGGCGACGAAATCGGCGCCGCTCGCCTGCGCGATCAACCGCGCCAGGGTCGTCTTGCCGGAGCCGGGAGGTCCCCAGAAGATGAGAGAAGGAAGGACGCCCTCGCGGACGGCGGTCCCGAGCAGCGATCCAGGACCGAGGAGCTCCGCGCTTCCCTCGAACTCCTCGAGGGTGCGGGGCCGGATCCGGTCGGGGAGCGGCGTGCGAGCGGCGCGGCGTCCGCGCGAAGACGTCCGCGCCGGGCCCGAGCCCGCTCCCGCGCCCTCCGCATCCGGAAAGAGCTCGGGCTGATCGCCGTCCGTCACGGCGTCCCGGCCCCCGGCAGGAACGACAGGGTGAGCGTCCGCTCCCGCGGACCGTCGAACTCGCAGAAGAAGATCTCCTGCCATCGGCCCAGCAGGAGCTTCCCATCCCGCACCGGCACCGTCACCGACGAGCCGACCAGGATCGACTTCACGTGCGCCGCGGAGTTCCCCTCGGCGTGCCGGTAGTCCGCCTTCCATGGAACCAGCCGGTCGAGCACGCGGCCCACGTCCTCCACGACGTCCGGATCGTATCCCTCGTTCACGCAGATGCCGGCGGTCGTGTGCGGGACGTACGCGTGCAGCACGCCGCTTCCGGCCAGTAACGAAGAAGCCTCCCGCCGGATTCGATCGGCGAGAGGCACGAACTCGGTGCGGGAGCGGGTCGATACGGAGAACGTCATCGTCCCGCCGGGCACGTCACATCCTCTTGGTCGGCTCGGGAGGAGGGACCTCGGTGAAGGGGACGTCCACGACTTCGCCCGGAGCGACGCGCCGCGACGCGCGGCGGCGCGGGGTGCCACCGGCTCCGTCCTCGAAGCGCCTGTCTGTCCCCGGACCGGACGGAATCTCCTCACCCCGGCGCCCGCGAGTCAGCACGTGCGCGGCCCAGACCGCGAACCGCACGAACATCAGGACGAAGAGGGCGGTGAAGAACGCGCGAATCATGAAGCCTCCGTCCGCGAAGCGGGCCGCGCGATCGCTACCGCGCCGCCGCCGCGGCGGTGGCCGCGGTCCGCACGAGAGGAAGCGCCCGCTCGTTCAGCTCGGCGATCGACAGGCGCTCCAGATCGGGGACCGTCTTGAAGGTCGCAATGCGGCGCGCGATGAGCTGATCCTCGCGCTTCGCCGCGAAGAAGGTTCCCTTGTTGGTCAGGAGATCCCGCTCGAGGTCGCGAGGCATCGGATAGTCCCCGCGCTCGTGCGGCGGGATCAGGTTCTCGAGCATCCACATCCGCTCGACAACCTCCTCCCGGGGCATCTCCTCGAGCGCGGGCACGGGAATCACGACCTGGTACTCGCGGAGCGCCAGGAGCTCCGCCCACAGCGCCGGGCTCACGACGCCTCCCGAAGGCGTCACGTGGAACGGGAACCACGGATCGATCTCGCGGTCGAGACCCGTCTCGTGTCCCAGGATCACCGCGAGCCGCGTCAGGCGCGAGAGCCCGCGAATCCCGCGCGTCTCGGGCACCGCGAGCGTGTCGGCGAACCAGTAGAGGAGCATCAAGAGATCGCCGCGGGTCATGGGACCCCCGGCCGTGATGTTGGCGTGCGGGATGCTTCCGCTCAAGGCTTCCCTCCCGATCCTGGCTCAGGTTCCTTTGGTCGTTCCGATCTTCTGGATCACGATGTTGCCGTTCGTCGTGCGGAGCGTGAGATCCACGCCTCCCCCGCCGATCGTCGCGTGGAGCGCCCGCGCGGTCGAGCCCGCGAGCCGCTTCACCGGAAATGCCACCCTCACCCGGCCGTTCGTCGTCTCCGCGTCCACGTTCGCCTTCAGATCCTCGGGGAGGGACGCCGTCACGCTCCCGTTCGTCGTGGAGAGCACGATCTGGCCCGCCGCATCCACCCGGTGCATCACGGCCTCGATCGTGCCGTTCGTGGTCTCGGCGCTGGCCGAGCCCTCGATACCCGCGAGATGGATGCTCCCGTTCGTGGTCTCCACCTCGACCGGTCCCTTGATCCCGCGGACTTCCACGCTGCCGTTCAACGTCCTCCCGGTCACGCCGGAGGCGACCCCTCGGATCTTGAGATCGCCGTTCGTCGTGTCGAGCTCGATGCCCGTCCGGGCCGGCACCTTGACATGATAATGGATGTTCATCGACGTGACACGCTGGCCCAGGATGTCCCAGAGGCCCACGGACTCGCTGCGCTTCGGGAACCGGCTCACGATCTCGATGTGTCCCGTGCTCAGGGTGACGTCCGCTTGCATCTCGCGCAACAGGGCGTCGACCTGCTTCTCCTCGTTCGCCTTGGCGATCCGGGTGATCTGGACGCTGGCTCGGGGCTCGGACCAGGTCTCGATCGTGATGTTCCCGTTCTGGCTCTGGATCCGGAGGCTGCCCCCCGGCTCGAACGGGAAGACCTTCTCGGTGACCTGCTTCTTCTGGGCGGCCTCGGCGCTGCCGAGCGTCCCGAACGTCCCCAGCGCAGCCCACCCGAACGCCGCCACCCATACGGCCGCGGCGCTCACCGCGCGGCCCATGCCGAGATCAGCCATTCCACTTCTCCTCGATCTGAGAAAACCGGCGCAAGACCATCCCCATGAAGTCACTACGCCGGGGGTGCCGCGCGGGTTTCCTAGACGCTGAAGCGGATGTTCACGATGTCGCCGTCCCGGACTCTATAGTCCCGCCCCTCGGTCCGCAAGAGCCCCCGCTCCCGCGCCCGGGCCATGGTCTCGGCGCCGATCAGGTCGTCGTAGGCGATGACCTCGGCCCGGATGAAGCCCCGCTCCAGGTCGCTGTGGATCGCCCCGGCGGCCTCGGGGGCCGCGGTGTCGCGCCGGATGGTCCAGGCGCGGACCTCGTCGGGTCCCACCGTGAAAAAGGAGACGAGGCCCAGGACCTCGTAGGAGAGGCGGATCATGCGGGTGAGGCCGGGCTCTTCGATGCCCAGCATCGCCATGAATTCCCCCGCCTCGGCCTCGGGGAGGGCCGCGAGCTCGGCCTCGATCTTGGCCGAGAGGGCGACGACGGTCGGCCGGGGCTCGGGAAACTTCGCGCGCACCGCCGCGACCACGGACTCCTCGGGCTCCTTGAGCGCGCTCTCGTCCACGTTCACGACGACGATCCACGGCCGCAGGGTGAAGAATTGGAAGCCGCGGATCGCGCGCTCCTGTGGGAGCGTGAGGCCGGCGTCCCGCGCGGGTCGCTCGGACTCCAGAGCGTCTCGAATCCGGCGGAGCGCCTCGTACTCCTGGGGATCCTCGGGCTTCTTCCCCACCTTGAGCGCCTTCTCGATCTTCTCGAGGCGCTTCTCCACCACCGCCAGGTCCTCGAGCAGCAGCTCGCCCGCGAGCCACGCGGCGTCGCGAGCCGGGTCGACGGTGGTCATGAAGTGCGGAACCGAAGGGTCCTCGAACGCGCGCACGACCAGCACGAAGGCGTCGACGTCACGAAGCGCGGAGAGGGACGAGAGGCCGCCGCGCTCGCCCCCGCGAGGCTTCTCGACCGCGGGAACGTCGATGTAGTCGACCTTGGCCGGGGTGTACTTCTTCGGAGTGTACAGGTCCCGGAGCCGGACGAGACGGGAGTCCGGCACCGGGACCGAGCCCATGTGGACGCGCTCCCCGCGGGCCGAGCCCGATTCGGCCTGGCCGCGCGTGAGCGCGTGGAAGAGCGTGGTCTTTCCGCTCTGGGGAGGACCGAGGATCCCGAGTTTCAGGCGCCCGTCTTCCCCGCCCGCTCCTCGGCGATCTTCACGGCCATCGAGTCCGCCTGCTCCTTGGCGTACGGAGCGTCCTCGTCGTCCGGGAACCGCTTCGCGTAGTCGAGGAACAGCTCGCGAGCCTTCGTGAAGTTGCCCTCACGCTTGTAGCTGCCCGCGACGTAGAGCCGCGCCGTGCGCACCATGTCGGAGTCGGGATACTTGTCGACGACCATCTGGGCATAGCGGCGGTATCCGGGGAGATCGTTGTCCTTCCGGTGCATGCGCGCCACGCTGATGAGCGCGTCGTCCACGAGCCCGGACTTGTTCTCCGGGTCGAGGGTGGCGATGCGCTCGTACCGGCTCTTTGCTTCGTCGTAGAGCCCGTGCTCGAAGTACCGGTCGGCGAGCTTCGACACGAAGGCGGCATCCTGCCCCTTGGTGGCCTCCTCCTGGATCATCGAGCCGAGCGTGTTCCGTCCGGCGAGATAATCCTCGACCAGGGCGATGAACTCCGGAGCCCGGTAATAGCCGACGACGCGATCGATCTCCGTGCCGTCCGGCTTCAGAACCAGCACGGTCGGATAGACCTTCGCGCGGTAGCGCGACGAGACCGCGGTGTCGACCTCGGCGTTGACCTTCACGAGGGTGAACCGCTTCGAGAATTCCTGGAACGTGGCGTCGGTGTAGGTAGACTCTTCCAGAGCCTTACACCACCTTCACCAGTCGGTATAGAAGTCCAGGAGGATGGGGCGCTGGGCCTGACCGGCGTCCGCGAGGGCCGCGTCGAAATCGGTCTTCCACGCGTGCGCCTCCTCCTTCTTCGCGGTGGAGCAGCCGCCGGCCAGGAGCACGAGGGCCGCGGCCCCCGCCACCCATCCGCCGATGCCCCGGATACCTGCGTTCATGAGGTGTCTCCACGTGTCGAGTCCGGCATCAGAACAGAGATGAAGGGAAGCATCTTCCCGTCCCGGGCGGGGGTTGTCAAGGAGACGCGATCCCCCGAAAGGGATCGCCCCGGACCCGGGTGCTTCCCTTATCATGACGGCTACCGGCCCCAAACGGTTGGAACCGGAGATCGACCATGAGCTGCTGCGTCCATTGCGGCACCGCGCTCGCCCCCAAGACGCGGATCGTGCGCGACACGTCCTGCGACCAGTGCGGGCGGGACCTCCACGCGTGCGTCCAGTGCCGCTTCTACGACCGCCACGCCCACAACCAGTGCCGGGAGCCCAACGCCGAGTGGGTCACCGACCGGGAGCGGCGGAACTTCTGCGACTATTTCTCCCTGAACACCTCGATGTCGGCGGGTCCGAAGACCGATCGCGCGGCGAACGCGCGCTCGAAGCTGGACCAGCTCTTCAAACCCAAGGAATCCGATTCCGAATGAAGATCGACGTGCTGGTGTTCGGGCCGCACCCGGACGACGCCGAGATCGGCGCGGGCGGCCTGCTGCTCAAGATGAAGGATCTGGGACACACGACCGGGATCATCGACATGACCCGCGGCGACATGGGCTGGGGCACGCCCGAGGAGCGGGACGCCGAGTGCGCGGAGGCCGCGAGGATCCTCAAGCTGGACGTCCGCGAGAACCTCGACATGGGCGACAACCGGATCGAAGACACGTTCGAAAATCGGTGCAAGGTCGCGGCGGTGCTCCGCAAATACCGCCCCGAGCTGATCTTCGCCCCTTATTACGACCTCCCCATCGGCCGCGGGCTCGGCCACAACGACCACTGGAAGACGGGAATCCTCGTGTCCCAGGCATTCAATCTCGCGCACCTGCGCAAGGCGCCGGTCGAGGGGGATCCGTACCAGGTGAAGAGCATCTTCTACTACTTCATCCCGCCCGGGATGCGCCCCACGTTCGTGGTGGACGTGAGGGCCTACATCGACGACTGGATGCTCGCGCTCCAGGCGCACAGGACGCAGTTCGCCAATCCCGACAAGCCGAAGCCGAAGGGTCAGGTGTGGAGCGTGGTCGACCTGATTCGAGCGGAGTCGCAGGTGAAGGGATTCCAGATGGGCTCCCTGCACGCCCAGTCGTTCCTGTCGACGAGCCCCCTCCGGATCAGCGACCCGATGGAGCTCTGCCGCTTCGAGACCCGGCCCTGACGCGGGCGCGCGCGCGCTTCGGGGTTTTCGGGGCAGCTTCCCGCTCGGCGCGAGCCTTGCGGCGCGCCACGAGCTTCACCTCGCGCTCGGCGAGATACTTCTGGAGATCCGCCTCGGTCTTCATCAGGACCTTGTAGGATTGCGTGGGTAGGTATCGCTCGCACTCCTTCGGGTCGTACTCGCGGCAGATCTCGGGGCGCAGCTCGTAGTGGGTGCACTTCCCATCCTGGAGCCACTCGCACGGCGTGTCGAACTGGAGGAGCCAGGCGCCATCCCAGTCGATGATGATCGAAATGCTCCGGTGGAGGAGATACCAGCGGATGTGCTCGAAGTCCTTCTTCGTGGTCGGGCGGTCGATCTCCAGCGCGACGTAGCGGCAGCAGTGGTCGCATCCCTCGCACGCGTTCCCCTCCGGGAGGACCGCGTAGCCGTCCGGACGCACCGCGAGCGGGATGGGAGCCCGGGGAGGCTTGGCCGGGAGAAACCCGTCGGCCTGGTTCCCGCGGGGGTCCACGGCGAGGTCCCTCGGCGGATCGACGATTAGGTTCCCGTCGCCATTTCGTTTCGACGCCATGTGAGCCAGAATAACCCACGATCGTGGAGACGCAAGCGAAGGCTCGCGGGATGGGTTCGCTCATGATCGGAAAAAGGCTCTCCCATTATCTCATCGAGCGCCGGCTCGGCGCCGGCGGCATGGGCGAGGTGTACCTGGCTCAGGACTTGGCGCTCGGGCGTCCCGCCGCGCTCAAGATCCTGCGTCCGGACGTTGCCGACGAGCTTCGCGCCCGGCTCGTTCGCGAGGCCGAGAACTACGCGCGGCTCCAGCACCCATGGATCGCCACCTTCTACGAGGCGGGCACCGACGGAGAGGCGCCCTTCCTCGCCATGGAGTACGTGCCCGGACGGACGCTCCGCGCGAACCTCGCCGAAGGCCCGCTCGACCTCGATCCGGCGCTCTCGATGGCGACGTGCCTCCTCGAGGCGCTCGCGCACGCGCACGCCGCCGGAGTCCTCCATCGCGACATCAAGCCCGAGAACGTGATGATCGGCGAGAACGGCGCCGGCACCGCGAAGCTCCTCGACTTCGGGATCGCCGCCTACCGGGCGCCCGGCGGCGACGCGGCGGCGGCGGTCGATCTCACGCGACCGAACCTCACGCAGCAGGGACACATCATGGGCACGCTCGGCTACATGGCCCCCGAGCAGCTCCGAGGAGGCCCGATCGACGCGCGCGCGGATCTCTTCGCGGCGGGAGCCGTCCTCTACGAAGCCGTGGCGGGAAGGCCGGCGTTCCCGGGCGCGACCCCGACCGAGTGCATCGCGGCCATCCTCGCCGGCGAGGTGCCGCCGATTGGCGTGGGCGCCACACCTGCGCTCGAAGGAGCGATCGCGAGAGCCCTCGCCCGAAATCCCGGTGACCGGTTCCCTTCCGCGGCGGCGTTCCTCTCGGAGGTTCGCAGGCTCCGATCGGGGTCGACGGCGAGCCAGCTTCCCGACTCCCTCGCCGTGCTCGACCTGGAGAACCTCTCGCGCAACGAAGAGGACAACTGGATCACGAGCGGGATCGCGGAGAGTCTCGCGTCCGATCTCGCGCGCGTGCCCGGTCTCCACGTGGTCTCGCGCGAGAAGGTCCTCCAAACACGCGGCGCCATGCCGTCCGGCTCACCGGGCGACGCGCTCGCCCTGGGACACCGGCTCGGCTGCCGCTGGGTGCTCTCGGGAGGACTCCAGCGCCTCGGACCGTCGCTCCGGATCACGGCCCGCCTCACCGAGGTGCCCACCGGCATGGTGATCGCAGCCGAGAAGGTGGACGGCAAGGTCGACGGAGTGTTCGAGATGCAGGACCGCCTGGCAGCCGCCGTGGTCTCGCGCCTCGACCGTGCCGCGATCGCTCCTTCGACTTCGACGACGACGCCGGCGAGCGTCCAGGCCTTCGAGCTCTACGCGCGCGGCCGGAGGTTCACGGACCGGCTCGAGAAGGGCACCTTCGAGCAGGCGCAGGAGCTCTTCGAAGAGGCGATCCGCCTCGAGCCACGCTACGCGCCCGCGCTCTGCGGGCTCGCGATGATCCACGCGCTCCGCTTTACGTTCACCACCGATCCAGGAATGCTCGACGAGGCCGAGCGCTACGCGCGCCGCGCCATCGAGGTGGATCCCGCGATGGGCGAGCCGTACGTGTGGCTGAGCTACGCGATCCTGCGCCGGAACGACGTCGAAGGCTCGTTCGCGGCGGCGCAGCGGGCCGTGGCGCTGGATCCGAAGATCCCCTACGCCCATTACTTCTCGGGCTGCGCGAAGTCGATCGCTTGCCGGCCTGACGAGGCCGTGCCCCACTTCCAGAGCTGCCTGGCGCTCGAGTCCACGCACGGGTTCAGCTGGCTCGGCCTCGGCTGGTCCCATCTCGATCTGGGGCGGGTCGAGGAAGCGCTCTGGTGTCTCCGGAAGGTCGTGGAGCTGGAGGGAACGGAAGCTCGCGGCCCCACGGCTGGAGCGGGCGGCTTCCTCGCGGAAGCGCTCCGCAGGGCCGGCGACCTCGAGGGGGCGCGCCGCGCGGCTCTCCAGGGACTCGCCGCCGGGGAGCGGACCGACCACATGTTCCGGGACACGTTCCGCGGCATCTCGCTCGTCAGCCTGGGCCGCACCGCGCTCGAGCAGAGGGACGCGGACGCGGCGAATGCCGCGTTCCACCAGGCGGTGCTCCACATCCGCGGTCGGCCCCGAGCGCTGGGAGGCGGACATCTCCTGACCCAGGCCCTCGCCGGGCTCGCGCGAGCCGGCGCGGGACCCTGGGCTCTCGACGAGGCAATCGCCCTCTACGAGAATCGCTCGTCCTGTGATTTCTCGTGGCTCTGGTGCTGCCAGGCGGACGTGACCCATCTCGAGCTCGCCCGCGCCGCGCGCGCCGTGGGCCGCGACGACGTCGCGCGCGAGTATCTCGGGGCCGCGCGCGCGGCGGGATCGCCCGAAGCGCGGAAGGAGGAGTGGGCGTGAAGCGCCCGGTTCGCGAGCGCGTGAGCGCGGTGATCGCGATGCTGCGGAGGAAGGCGTCGAAGCGGAACGTGGAAGGGATGGCTCGCTACGGGATCCCGAGCGGAAACGCGCTCGGCGTCTCGGTGGGAGATCTTCGCAAGCTCGCCAAGACGCTTGGCCGCGACCACGATCTGGCGGAAGCGCTGTGGGACACCGGCATCTATGAAGCGAGGATGCTCGCCTCCTTCGTGGACGATCCCGCGCGCGTCACGCCGGCGCAGATGGACCGCTGGTGCCGGGACTTCGACAGCTGGGCGATCGTCGACACCGTCTGCTTCCACCTCTTCGACAAGACGCCCCACGGATTCCGCAAGGCCGCCCAGTGGAGCCGGAGCCGCGGCGAGTTCCAGAAGCGCGCGGCGTTCGCCCTCCTCGCGAGCCTCGCGGCGCACGACCGGGAGGCGCCGGACGAGCACTTCCGGAAGCGCCTCCCTCTGATCGAGAAGGCGGCGAAGGACGAGCGGAACTTCGTGAAGAAGGGCGTCCTCTGGGCGCTGCGCGCCGTGGGAGAGCGAAGCCTCACGCTCCACGCGGAGGCTGTGGCCATGGCGCGAAGGCTCGCGACGTCCACGGATTCCTCCGCACGCTGGGTCGGGGCGAGCGCCGCCCGGGAGCTCACCAGCAAGGCCGCCACGAAGCGCCTCACGGCGAAGCGAAAGGCTCTCGCCAGAGGATAGGCCTCCCGCGGTTCCCCGCGCAGTCCGGCAGCAACAGGTATTGCCCTTGTTCGGTCGCCCCTCGGTGGGCGTTTCCTTGGGCTAGAACCCGACGAAAACTCGACCATGCCCCGGGAGGGTCCATGCGACCGTTGCTCCTCCGCTCAGTTGGGCTAGCCGCCCTCATACTACTGTTCTACATATGGTTACCGCTCACAGCTCAAGCAACGGTGAAGTCGGAGCTCAGGGTCCGCTCGTTTGGTGAGCGTCCCCTCCCGGCCCAGTCGGGGCGTGAATTCACGGGCCGGATCGAGCTCGTTGCCCCGGGTCCGGGTACGGTCCAGGGGTTCGAGATCGTAGGGCCGGGCTGGACCGTGATCGACGTGGACGCACCCCGCGCCTTCCCCATGGTCACGTGTGGTCAGCGCCGAATCGTGACCTTCCGCGCGATTCCGCAGGATCCCACCCAGCCACTGACCGTGCGGGGGACGTACAACGGCTCACGCGTGGAACGATCGATTCGCCTCGATGCCGCCTCACTCGAGCGAAAGCGCCCGGCCCGCTACTCGGATCGCGGTGGGCCGCGGGGCAACTTCGACGTGACCGAGACCCGTCCCGCCGGATGGCACTCGGCGATGTGGGACGGCAGATCCCGTGCAGGCTCCGACGCACCGGCGGGCGTGTATTTCGCCAGGCTCGAACGCCAGGGCGAGGTCCTCACGCGACGCATCGTGCTCGTGCGCTAGCTCCAGGGCCGTACCACCCCCGTGCTCGCCGCCGCGGAGGATCTGGCGCAGGCAGACGGGGAACGTCACGAAAGCCTGTTCGGTCGCACTCGGGATGGCGTTTCCAGTCGTTGAACCGAACCCAAGCTCACCCACCCCCGGGAGGATCCATGCGACCGTCGAACCACTGCCTTGCCAAGATCACACTCGCGATTTTGTTCCTCGGCATGTGGTTACCGGTTCCCGCTCAAGCAACGGTGAAGTCCAGTCTCAGGATTCGCTGGGCTGGCGAGCGACCTCAGCCGGCCCAGGCAGGCCGTGAACTCGTCGGCCGGTTCGAGCTGGTCGCGCCGGCTCCGGGCACGATCGAGGAGCTCGAACTGGTCGGTCCGGGGTGGACCGTGCTGGACATCGACGCGCCGCGTGCCTTCCCCATGGTCGCGCGCGGTCAGCGCCGGATCGTCGCCTTCCGCGCGATACCCCAGGATCCCGCCCAGCCCCTGACCGTCCGCTGCACGTACAACGGCGTTCGCGTCGAACGATCGATTCGTCTCGATGCCGCCTCCCTCGAGAAGAAGCGTCCGGCGCGGTACCTGGACGCCACCGGGCCTCGGCTCTCCGGATCGAAGCCGCGCCTCTCGCCGGGGCAGACGGAACGGTCCGCGGACATGCAGATCCGCTTCCACGGCTCGGTCAAGTACGTCCGGCCGGACGGGCTCCATCCCGGAGCGGACAACATCGTGGTGAAGGTCTGGGACGACGATTCGCCCGATCCCTTCGACGAGCTGATCTGGTCCGGCGTGACGGACACCCAGGGCAACTTCGACGTCACGGTGAACTGGGACGACTGCGACATCACGGGCTGCGACGATCCCGACATCTACCTCGAGATCATCGCGGCGAACGGCAACGTCGACGTCATGGCGGACGATCTCCTGGAGACCACCTACTCCTGGGAGACCCTCCCGTTCGACGACTTCAACGGCACCGAGATCGATTTCCAGAACGTGTATCCGGGCGAGGGCGAGGACGCCGCCATTCACATCTACAACAGCATCATCCGCGCCCATCGGTACTCATCGAGTTTCGCGATGGCACCAGGCCCGCTGGGGGTCTTCTGGCCCGACGACCAGGACGGCGCCTACTACGACGACGACGCGGAAGAAATCCACGTCGGGCCGAACCGCACCTGGAACGAGCTGACTCACTCGCACGAGTTCGCCCATCACCTGCACAACGTCTTCGGCGTCCTCCTGCCACCGGACTACGAGAATGGTTTCTGCGACGAAAACGGGCCCGGCCATTGCGTTTGGTGCCCAGAGAACCTGACGGACTCATGGAATGAGGGCTTCGCCAACTGGTACGGCCAGATCGTGACGGAAGGTTACCCAGCGGCATACGCCATCACGCCATGGGCCGGTGGAACCGACAGCGGCGGCAACCAGAACGAGTCCCGGTATGGTCAGGACGGTCTCGCCGCGTGCCAGGACGGCACCATGTATCCGAGCCCGATCACGGAGGGTTACGTCATGGCCCTTCTCCGGGACATCGCCGACTCGCAGCCGGACGACCATGACGGCGACAACACGTTCGATTGCGCCACGGACACCTTGAACCTCGGCGCGGACGAGATCCTCCAGGTTTTCAAGAACGACGACCCCACCACGGCTCTCGAGTTCCTCACCGCGTTCCGCTCCGACTACCCCCAGTTCGACCAGGATCTGTGGAGCGCCGTCCGGAACGTCGATTCGTCCTTTGGATTTCCGCTTCCGCCTCCGATCGTCCTGAGCCAACCTGCCAAGTGCGTCATCGCGCGCCTGGGCGACCCCGTCTGGCTCCAGGTCATCGGGAACGGTTCCATGCTCCAGTACCAGTGGAGGCGGGACGGGGTGAATCTCACGAACGGAGGCGGCATGACGGGCGCCACCTCCAACCGCCTCGAGTTCACCGCCGGTGTCTTGAGCGGAGGCAGCTACGACTGCGTGGTTCGGACCTGCGACGGCACGCTGCAAGTGATCAGCGCCGCGTCCCGCGTGACGGTGTTTCCCGCCTCGCTCACGGCCCGCCCCCACCTGAGCTGGGGCGAGAACGGCTGGGCGCAGTGCGGGAACGGCACGAAGGTCTTCGAGCTGCCGCCGGGGTCCTACACGGGTCTGACCGACCTGGTCGAGGTGGAAGGAGGGCGTCTGTTCTCCGTGGCGCTTCGGTCGGACGGAAGCGTGTTCACCTGGGGACACACCGACAACGGCGAGATCGGAAACGGAGGGGGCTGGAACAATCTCGTGCCGTCGCCCACGCAGATCAATATCGCCAACGCCGTCGACATCGCGGCAGGACATGGCTTCGCGTTGGCACTCCTACGGGATGGTACCGTGCGGGCGTGGGGATCGAACTGGAGAGGGCAGCACGGTGACAGTACCTGGACCGACCACTACGTGCCTTCTCCGACCAAGTTTTCGGGGTGCATCATTGCCCTCGCGGCGGGACAGGACCACACCCTCGCGCTCCGGGCCGATGGAACGGTACTGGCAAGCGGGTTCAACGGTCTCGGATCGCTGGGAATCGGAACCATCGGAGGTAGCGTCAACTTCCCGACACCGGTGGTCGGGCTCACCGACGTCGTTGCGATCGCCGCTGGTGGCTATGGCTCCTATGCGCTCAAGGCGGACGGCACGGTGTGGTCGTGGGGGTACAACGACTTCGGCCAGCTGGGCAACGGGACCAACCAGACGAGCGGCACACCCGTGCAGGTGACGGGGCTCACCAATATCCGCGCGATCGCGGGCTCGTACTACAACGGGTACGCCATCGCCTCGTCAGGCGAGGCTTACGCCTGGGGACGTGGCGACATGGGGGCCATCGGGGACGGATCCGCCGCCTGGCGGTTCACCCCGGTCCTGATTCCCGGACTCAACAATCCCAGGAAGATCGTGACCGGGTCCGCCGGCTGGGCCATGGCGCTGATGCAGGACGGAACGGCCAGAGCATGGGGATACAACGTCAACGGCGTCCTCGGCACGGGGGCCCCCAACGGCGGCTATCGGTTCTCGCACGAGCCCGTCCTGGGAGTCGTCGCCGCCAACAATATCGGTGCCGGAACCGCGACCGTCCACGTGCTCGGGCACCTGACGAATGTCACGTCCGTGGAGTCCGAGCCCAGCGAGCGTGCCCCTCTCAAGCTGGCGCTCCGTGTGGCGCCCGTGCCGTCCCGGTCGAGCACATCGCTTGCGTTCGATCTGCCGCGGTCCGGTCCCGTCACGATCTCGGTCTACGACGTATCCGGACGGCTCGTGCGATCCATCCTCAGCGAGGACCGACCGGCGGGGTGGCATACGACCCGATGGGACGGACGCTCCCGCTCGGGCGGGGAGGCTCCGGCGGGGGTCTACTTCGCCCGGCTCGAACGCGAGGGCGAAATCCTCACGCGGCGCATCGTTCTTGTGCGCTAGGGTGGCTTGACCGGGCACCCGGCCACCGGTTACATGGTGTCCTCTGCAAGGATCGGGAGGACACCATGGACGAGCGTGCCGCCGGTGGGGGGGACGGCGCGAAGCCGCACGAGACGACTGCCGTTCTCATCGCGAGAGCCCGGGCCGGCGACACGCCGGCCGGGCAGCGCCTCTTCGCGAGGCTGCTGCCCGTGCTGCGACGATGGGCGCGGCACCGGTTCCCGGCGCGGCTTCGCGACGCGCGCGACACGGAAGATCTCGTCCAGGACGTCCTGCTCCGCGCGTTCCGCCGGATCGACCAGTTCGAGAACCGGGGCGAGGGCGCGTTTCTCGCCTACCTGCGCCAGATCCTCCTGAACGCGGTGAAGGACGAAGCGCGGCGCGCGGGACGGCGGCCGGGAGCTCCCCTGCCCCTCGACGAGACTCTCACGGACCGGGCTCCGTCGGCCGTCGAGCGCGCCATCGGGGCGGACAAGCTGCAGCGCTTCGAAGACGCGCTCGCGACCTTGCCGGAGGAGCAGCAGCAAGCCGTGATCCTGAGAGTCGAGTTCGGCTACTCCCACGCGCAGATCGCCGAGGCGCTCGGAAAGCCCTCGATGGACGCCGCCCGCGTGATGGTGGCTCGCGCGCTCGCGGAACTGGCTCGGAGGATCGATGAAGCCTGACGGACCCGACCTCGACGGCCTCGCCGACGAGGTCGCGAAGGGAGCGCCGGTCGACTGGACCCGGATCGGCGAGTCGCGCGGGCTCGCGGGGCTCAAGCTCATCGAGCAGCTGAGCGCCGCCTATCGCGAGGAAGTCCCTCTCGGAGAGGCGCCCGCCGCGACCGTGGTGTTCGAGCCGGGCGAGCGGCTGGGACCGTACCGGATCGAGGGTGAGCTGGGGCGCGGCGGCATGGGCGTGGTGTATCTCGCTCGCGACCTGAGACTCGACCGCGAGGTCGCGGTGAAGGCGCTTCCCCCCGAACTCGACTCGGATCCCGAATCGCTCGACCGCTTGACCCGCGAGGCACGCCTCCTCGCGTCGCTCGATCACCCCGGCATCGCCGTCATCCATGGCATGGAGGAAGACGAGCGAGGCGCTCGCTATCTCGTGCTCGAGCGGGTCCGCGGCGTCACGCTCGGCGCGAGGCTCCGGTCGGGACCGATCCCCCAGGCGGAGGCGCTGGTTCTCGCGACCCAGATCGCGGAAGCGCTCCAGGCGGCGCACGAAGGCGGCGTGATCCATCGGGATCTCAAGCCCGGCAACATCATGGTGACCGCGCACGGGCGCGTGAAGATCCTCGACTTCGGGCTCGCGCGATCTCGTTCCGCAGGCCGGCCCGGAGGAGACGCGAGCGAGCCAGGGGCCGGCATTCCGGGCCATTCCGAAAGTGGAATCGTCGGGACTGCGGGCTACGCGAGCCCGGAGCGGCTCCAGGGACTCGAGGACGTGCGCGCGGACGTGTTCGCGTTCGGCGCGGTGCTGTACGAGTGTCTTGCCGGCGTCGTCGCCTTTCCCGGAGCGAGCGCCGAGGACGTCCTGAGCGCCGTCCTCACACGCGACCCCGATCTCTCCCGACTGCCCGTGGATCTTCCGGAGTCGGTCCGCCACCTGATCGCGGGCTGCCTCGAGAAGGACCCGGGGCGCCGGCTCGCCGGGATGGAGCCGATCCTCGCGGTGCTCCGCCGTGCGCGCGCGACCGGCGCCGAGCGCGCGGGCGCGCGGGTCCCGTCGAGCACGCCGAACAACCTCCCCTCGGAGCGGACCCGATTCGTCGGACGGGGCGAGGTGATCCGCGAATGCGAGGCCCTTCTCGAGTCGGGAAGGCTCCTCACCCTCACCGGCGCGGGCGGCGCCGGCAAGACGCGGATCGCGCTCCGGATCGCCGGGCGGGCGCTCGCGCGCCACCCGGGCGGCGTCTGGTTCGTGGACCTGAGCGCACTCGCGGAACCGTCGCGCGTCCCGCTCGCCGTGGCGGCCGCGATGGGCGCCCGCGAGCAGCCGGGCGTGCCGCTTCCGCGCACGCTCCTCGAGCGGCTCCGCGATACCGACACCCTCCTCGTGCTCGACAACTGCGAGCACGTGCTCGAGGCGAGCCGGACGTTGGTGATGGACCTGCACGCCGGCTGCCGCGCCCTCACGGTCCTCGCCACCAGCCGGGAGGCCCTCGGGCTCGAGAGCGAGCGGAGCTACGACGTCCCGCCATTACCCGTGCCGGGAACGGAGGAGTCCACGGATCCCGCGACGCTGATGCGGCACGAGTCCGTCGAGCTCTTCGTGGACCGCGCTTCCATCGCCGCCCCCGACTTTTCACTCGACGTCACGACCGCGCCGGCGGTGGCACGGATCTGCCGGACGCTCGACGGAATCCCCCTCGCGATCGAGCTCGCCGCCGCGCGCACGCACGTGCTCGGCGCGGCCGAGATCGCGGAGCGTCTGGACCGGATGACCGCGCTCCTCCAGGCCGCGCCCGGAACCGTCTCGCGCCGCCACGCGACCCTGCGCGCCGCGCTCGACTGGAGCGTGGACGCGCTCGAGCCCGAGGAGCAGGCGGCGTTCCGGGCGCTCTCCGTGTTCGCGGGTGGATGGGACGTCGAAGGCGCGCGCGCGGTGCTCGACCGCGGCGATCTCGAGACGGTCGACCTCCTCGCGGGACTCGCGCGGCGCTCCCTCGTGGCCGTGACGAAAGGGCCGGCCGGCTCGAGGTATCGGTACCTGGAGCCCGTCCGCCAGTTCGCAGCCGAGCGGCTCGCGCGCTCCGGCGAAGAGCCCGCCGTGCGGGCGCGGTTCCTCTCGCGCGCGGCCGCGCTCGCCGAGCGCGCGGAGCCGGAGCTCCTCGGGCGCGAGCAGGCGGCGTGGCTCGACCGGATCGGTGCCGAGCACGAGAACCTGCTCGCGGCCCTCGAAGGGAGCGGCAGTGGCTCCGAGGAAGCCGAAGCGGCGTTGCGGATCGCAGGGTCGCTCTGGCGCTTCTGGCACATACGGGGACATCTGCGGACCGGCGCCGCCGCCGTTCGCCGCGCGCTTTCGCTTCCCGGAGCGGCCGCCCCCACACCGTTTCGCGCGCGGGCTCTCTACGCCGCCGGCGCGCTCGCCGCGTTCGACATGGAGGGCCAGCGGCGCGCGCGCGAGTACTTCGAGGAGGCCCTCGCGATCTTCCGCGCCGCGGGCGACGACTTCGGCGCCGCGCGCTGCCTCACCGGTCTCGGGGCCGTGGCGAGCGCGCGCCGGGAGTTCGCCGAGGGATCGGCGCGGCTCGAGGAAGCGCAGGTCCTGTACCGCAAGCTCGGAGACATGCGCGGCCTCGCGGTGACGCTCAACAATCTGGGCGCGGCCGCGTGGAATCAGGGCGACCATGCCCGCGCGGGCGAGCGGATCGGCGAGGCGCTCGATCTCGCGCGATCCGCCGGCGATCTCGGGAACGTGGCGCAGCTCGGCGTGGCGCTCTCCATGATCCGTTCCCGATCGGGAGACGCCGCGGGCGCGGCGCCTCCGCTACGCGAGGCCCTCGCGACGCTCGGCTCCCTCGGCGCGCGCCACAGCAGCGCCGCGGGCGCGCTCCTCGCGGCCGGAGAGCTGGCGACGCTCGAGGAGCGGTTCGAGGACGCGGCGCGCTGGTTCGGCGCGGCGGACACCGTGCTCGAGAAGCTGGGGCTCGTCTTCGACGACGCCGACGTGTGGTGGAAGCGGCGCGACGCGTGCCTCGCGACGGTGCGGGGCGCGCTCGGCTCGGGCTCGTGCGACGCCCACGGTGAAGCCGGCCGGCGGATGGACGTCGAGGTGGCGCTCCGGAAGGCGCGCGACGAGCTGAGCGACTCGCGGTGAGATCCCGGTCAACCACGCCTCCGCGAGCGTACCACGTGGATCCGGGGTAGCCGTTCTCGGAGCAGCGTCTCGAGCTCGGGAGCGTCGAGAAACCAGGCGTCCCTCTCGTGGGCGATGGACGTCAGCCACGCCATTCCGTCCGGGGTGTAGAGCGCGAGATCCTCCGGGAGCTCCGGCGCATGCCAGGCGTACAACCCTTCCGCTGTCTTCAGCACACGTAACGATTCCGGCTCGAGCCGATAGTGACGCACCGTGGCGAGATGGCCGAGAAGCTGCGTCCCGGGCCACTCGGCCGTCCGTTCCTGACGAACGAGGAACGGCGCTAGATCGGCCGCGATCGCCTGAGCCGAGGCGTGGAACGAGAGCTGGTCTCTCCATACGAGCGAGAACGAGGCGCATGCCTCGCTCGCCAGCTCGAGCATCCCGGCGTATGCCTGCCCTCTCGGCTCCGTGACCAGATCCAGCGTCGTCATGCGGCGCGTCCCGGGGACCGTGGCGTCGCGCGTACCCGCTCCTGCCGGATCGCGTAGCGCACGCTGATCAGCATGAACACGCTGAACGAGAGCCCCAGGAGCCCAAGGAACTGGTTCCGGTAGAAGCTGAACACGTGCGTGATGAAGATCGCCACGAGCACGGAACCCTCGAAGCTCCGGAACGCGGAGATCCGCGACCTGCGGATCACGAACATCCCCCTCGCCACGAAGAGCGCCGACAAAGCCCAGGAGCCGATCTCCGCCCACTGCGAGAAGGAGATCGTCTTGGCCCGCGTGGCCGGCAGCTCGAAGATCGCGGGATCCGGGGGCGGCAGCTCGGGCCGCGCGGCAAACGCGACGAGCACGATATAGCTCAGCTTCACCATCAGCTCCGCGAGGAAGATCCCGACGATCAGGTTGGAGAAGGTGGGCCGCGTCGCGACCCGCCGGTACTGCCTCCCCAGCCACTTTCCCGCCCGGGTGAGCATCGACGGCGCCGGTCCGGGCACCAGCTGCACGCTCTTCAGGGCACGGCGAAGCACGCGGGTCATCGGATGACCGGGGTCGCTCCGGCCGAGATACGTCTCGAGCCGCTTCGACTCCTCCTCGTCGAGATCGTGGAGCACCACGTCCTCCATCTCGACCAGGGCGTTCACGAGGTACTCGGTCTGCGTGTGGGCGCGGAGCGTGTGGATCGCGCGGGTGGCGAAGTAGAGGAGCACGAACGTGACGTAGATGATCGCGACCGCGGGACGGTAGAAGTAATCGTTGTCCTGCGTCAGGAACTTCCCCACCTCGTCGATGAAGGTGCCGAACCCGATCCCCGCGATCACGACGGCGAACCGCTCGATTTCCTTTCCGATGAAGGAGAAAAGGATCACGATCGCGGCGAGCATGAGGAGCCCGCCCCAGAGCATGTGCGCGATGTGGAGCCCGCCCGGTCCGAGCTGGGGATAGCCCGTGATCTCGAGGAAGAGCCGCAGCGTGAGGACGGCCGCCGTGGCGGAGACGAGAAAGGTCTGGAGGCGCGCGCCGGCGCGCAGATCGCGGACGAAGCGCTGGGTCATGTCGAGCGCGTCGCTCGCATGTGGATCCTCAAGAGACGGGGTGTGAAGGGGACTTCTATGGAGCCACGACCTCGCAGTTGCCCTGGTAGCATGCCACGTTCGGCTGCATCGGAACCGAGCAATCGGAGAGCCATCCGTGGCGCTCGTTGGCCTCGCGGTTGAACTCGTTGTACTCCTTCACCGCCCTCTGCAGCGCGAGCGTGTCGACGTGCTCGGCGGAATAGATCTTGTACTCCCAGGGTCCGCCGCAGGGCTTCGCGCCGAAGGCGATGATCCGGCAGCTCCCGCCGGCGGTGCAGGCGCGGTTCGCGATCATCTCGTCGATCCGCGCTTCCATCTCCTCCAGACGGGCGATGTCGGCGGCTTCGTCCTTCTCGTCGCAACCTCCGAGGAGCAAAAGTGCCACGAGGAGCATGGGCGCGGCGAGCGCCGTGGCCCGACCCCGTACCCAAGGCATGGTGCGCGATCCACGAATCATGGGGTTCCTCGCTTTCCCTTGCGCCACGCTCCAGGTGACACGCCGGCGACCCTCTTGAACGCGCGCGAGAAGGCGGCTTCGCTCTCGTAGCCGACGTCGAGCGCGATCTGCACGAGCTTCGCGTCCGTGTCCCGAAGGAGACCCGACGCGACCTGCATCCTCCACTGGGCGAGATACTGCATGGGGGGCTGTCCGATGAAGTGGACGAACCGCTCGTGGAGGGTGGATCGGGAGAGCCCCGCCTCCTCGCCGAGCCGCTCGAGCGTCCACGGCTCTCCCGGCCGCTCGTGAATCAGCGAGAGCGCGCGGCCCACGGCAGGGTCCCGCATCCCCGCGAGCCAGCCGGTCTCCTCGGAAGGCAGCGTGTCGACGTAACGCCGGAGTACCTCGACGAAGAGCATCTCGCTCATGCGCTCGAGCACCGCTTCCCCGCCCGGACGCCTCGTGTTCGACTCCGTGACGACCTGCCGCAGAAAGGTCATCACCCAGGAGTCCGGCCCGAGCGAGCTCCCTGCGACCCGGATGACGCGAGGAAGCGCCGTGAGCAGCGGGTTGAACGGCCTTGCATCGAGGCCGAGGAATCCGCACACGACGGTGGTCTGGCTCTGCCCCCCTCCGTCCAGACGAGCCGTCGTGATCTCCGCCTCCTTCATGCTGAGCGAGTACGGGAGCTGGGGCGGCCTCGGGGAGAAGAAGAGCGCGGTGTCGACCCCGGGCGCGCGCATGCCCGGAGCGCTCGACAGGACGTGCGCGTCCCCTTGCGGGAAGAGGACGACGTCGCCGGCCTCCATGCGGATTGGCGACTCTCCCCTGACCGCGGCCCAGCAGGAGCCCTGCACGATGCCGTGGAACTCGATCATGTGCTCCGCCCCCGGCATGATCCCGGGGATGATGTCCCGCGCGGGAGGCGCTTCGGCCACCCACGGCTCGGCGCCCTCGATGTAGTAGAAGACCGCGCCGCGGAATCGCACGGCGCGGAGGAGATCGGAAAGGGTATCGCCGCTCATCGGGCTCCCGAGTGAGGGCCGGCTGGACTTCCGGCAAGGTCCGTCGGACGGACGGTCAAGCGCATCACTGGATTCGGACGATCCGTCATGTTTTCCCGACGCCCTGCCAGACGTCAACCTCGAAGCTTCGGCATCTTCTTCTGTGAGCGCGGCAAGGTAGGGACCGCGTCCCCTGAACTGAACCCCAGAAGGAGCGCCAGAATGAGCCCGATGATTCAGGAAGCACCCGTTCAGACCCCCGATCTCGAAGCGATCAAGAAGCGCCAGCAAGCCACGTGGGCTTCCGGAGACTTCGGCCGGGTCGGCACGACCCTCCAGATCGTGGGCGAGTCGATCTGCGAGGCCGTCGACCTCCAGGCGTTCGAGCGCGTGCTGGACGTCGCGGCCGGGAACGGCAACGCGTCCCTCGCGGCCGCGCGGCGGTTCGCCGAGGTCACGGCGACGGATTACGTCCCCGAGCTTCTCGAGCAGGCGCGCGTGCGCGCCGAGGCGGAGCGGCTCCCGATCACGTTCCAGGTGGCGGACGCGGAGAACCTCCCCTTCCCCGACGGAGCGTTCGATGTCGTGCTGTCGACGTACGGCGTCATGTTCGCTCCGAACCAGGAGCGGGCGGCCTCGGAGCTCCTGCGCGTGACGCGATCCGGCGGGCGGATCGGGCTCGCGAACTGGACGCCGGAGGGATTCCTGGGCGATCTGTTCCGCGTCGTGGGCCGGTTCGTGCCGCCCCCCGCGGGCGTCCGGTCGCCCATGGAGTGGGGCAAGGAGACGCGGCTCGTGGAGCTCTTCGGGCCGCGCGCGTCGGACATCCGGACCGAGCGGAAGCACTTCGTGTTCCGCTATGGCTCGCCCGAGCACTTCATCGAGTTCTTCCGGACGTACTACGGACCGACGCACCGGACGTTCGCGGCCCTGGAAGACGAGCGTCGGAAGGCGTTCCAGGCGGAGCTGGTGGACCTGCTGCGGGCTCGGAACCGGAGCCGGCGCGGAACGCTGGCGGTCCCCGGCGAGTACGTGGAAGTCGTGATCACGAAGCAGTGAGGGAGGCCGCCGCGCGGAGGCGGTTCGCCTCCGCGCGCGGCCCGGGAGCGCCACAGCCCTTGGTTGGCGTATCCTTGGATTTCCATGCCCCACGTCTTCGAGACAGCCCCGACCGGGCGAGCGAAGTGCCGCGGCTGCGGCGAGGCCATTCCCAAGGGCGAGCCGCGATTCGGTGAGCGCCTGCCCAACGCGTTCGGTGAAGGCGAGATGACCCTGTGGTTTCACCCTCGGTGCGCGGCGTTCAGGCGCCCGGAATCCGTCCTCGAGGGCTTAACCGAGACGGCAGAGAGCCTGCCGGGGCGCGAAGATCTGGAGCGCGTGGCACGGGGAGCCTCGGAACACCGGCGTCTCCCCCGTGTGAACGGAGCCGAACGAGCGCCGACGGGACAAGCGAAGTGCCGGTGCTGCCGTAACCCGATCGAGCGCGGGACGTGGCGAATCCGGCTCGTCTTCTTCGAGGAGGGCCGCTTCTCTCCCGGAGGGTTTCTCCATCTCACCTGTCACCCGACGTACTTCGAGGGCCATGACGTCCTGGAGCCGTTGCTCCACTTCTCGTCCACCCTGGACGAAGCGGGACGTGAGGACCTTACACGCGCCTACCGGAACGTCCCGATCGACCGCCAGCCCTCCACCTGATTGGTTTCTTTAAACGAGGTTCGCCGGCGGCCTTCTCAAAACGACGCACCGACCGCGATGCCCAGGATCACGGGAACCAGACCGGCCGCGCTTCCAATGGGCATCTTCAAATCCACGCCGGGCCGTACCGTCCAGGGACCGAAGTCGGCGTGCAGCTCCAGCTGCGTCGCGGTTCGTTGGCCCAGGTTTCCCTGATCTTCCGAGACGAATGACCACCCACTGAACGCTCCGCCGGCCCGGACGGAGCGGCCCTCGTAAGCCATCTGCACCGCGTACAGCGCGTACACCTCGGTGTCACGCCCTCCCTCGGTGGCAAGGACGAGAGCCGGGCCGAGGCGAACGCGCGCCACGAGCCCCCCCGGGGTCACGTGCCGTATATTGAACAGGGTCTGAGCGGTGATCGCGTCATAGGCAAACGGATACCCGAAGACCGGGAGGGTACCTTGTGCGAACGCGAGGCGCCGGCTTGGGTCTGCGCTCGCGCCAAACAGGGTCGCCGTACCCTCGTCGTCGTCCGTGAGCGGCGGGCGCGCTCCCAGCTCGACGAACAGGTCGGGAGAGACTCGCACTTCGGCGCCGAGGTACGGGTTCCCAATCGTGCTGCTGGAGGGGAAGTTCCCGAGGAAGATCCCGCCGCCGATGAACGGTTCGGAGTGGGCGTAGGGGAGCTCCGCCACCAGCGCCCACGTCTCTCCGAGTCCGATGCGGGCGCCGAGGTACAAGGCTCCTGTTGGGAACTCCGGGTCGATACCCTCGATCGAGGGATGGAGCGCCTCGAGAAGGATCCCCCGATCCTTGTCGCGCGGGATCCAGATCGACTGGGCACGAGCGGGAGTCACGCACGTCGAGAAGCTGGTGAACGTGAAGGTCACGGCAAGGGTGATCAGGAGCTGGACGAGTTTCGAGCGTACCCGATACATGTTCCTCCCTCGGCGGTCGGCATGAAGGGTGGCGGCTAGTGGGCCGTGTTGGACTCGAACCAACGACTCCCTGCTTAAAAGGCAGGTGCTCTACCGCCTGAGCTAACGGCCCAAGTACCGAATGGGCTATAGCTTAGCATGACAGAAACGAGTACACCTGCCCAATGAGCAGGTGCCCCAGATGGGACGCGGATTACGACGCGCGAGACTGGATCAGGCTTGGGATCACGGTACCCTGGGTTAACCTGCAGGCACCGCGGATCGGGCCACTGCTGTCTCTGTTGGTGAGGAAGATCGGTGTCTCGGTACCAAGCGCACATTCACTCAGAGTCGCGAGGATTCGAATGAGGCTGTGGATCGCACTCGCGGTCGCTATGGCCATACTCGCCTCTGCCGGCACCGTGCGTGCTAACGGGGGCCTGAGCTTCGTCGCGGGCCGGTATTACTTTGACCTGAGCTACGGCAAGGTTAGCCTTGGCCCCAATCAGACTGCTCCAGCTTACGAGTTCTACCGAGAAACCCCTCTGCACGGCTCTACCATTTGGAAGATCCATTTCAGAAGCATCCTGCGGATTGAATTCCCATCCGAGTCGGCTGCCTTTGATTCAGTTGCCTCGCGCGCCGAGAAAGCAACAGTAGCATGGAACCACTCACGCACCCACATCCTCGCATCATTTGGCGAGTACGCGTTCATTCTCACACCTGAGTTCCACCTCGCGGGTGCCTATCGAAACACGGAAAGTGCGAAGTGGCTGAACAATAACGAGATTCAGGCCATCGTCGAAACGGGTGTTCCCAGGAAATATGACACCGGGGTCTTTGCTATCGACGTGAATACAGATCGTTTTCGGAGGATTCACTGAGGACGGCACCCATCTCGACTGACTTGCGGGAACTCGCGCCGACCGCGTCGTGCGAGAGTCTCATTTACCACTGACCTGCCCGTCGTCGTGACGGCCGTGCCCCCGCTATCGCCCCTGAGCACTCCGAGGACGTACGAGCGTGACACGCGCCTGACGTAGACCCTGGGGCGCCCAGATTCTGACGAAATACTCCCCATTGGGGACTTCAGCACCTGAATCTTCTCGCCCGTCCCACGTTAGTTCGTGCGCCCCCGCTGGCATGTATACCGCACTCAGGATGCGAACACTCTTGCCGCTTGCATCGTAGACGCGGACAGTGATTCGCGCGCCGTCTACGGTCTCGAAGCCGATCCCTACTGAGTGGCCGACCGCTCCGGTGCGAACACGAACGCCGGTCTGAGCTTGGATACTCGAGGACGACAGCTTTGCCTCCCCATCGGGAAGAATGAACCATGTGTGCGGCGTGTAGTCATCGCTGCCAGTTGTGGTGATCGACCAATGGCCTCGCTCGTAGGCCTCGTCCTCGCCCCCTAGTGTTACGGAGAAGCCATCAAGGGATGTACCACCCATCAAGGGGATGACTCCGGATTCTACTTCCCATTCTATTGCGAACAGTGAGTCTTCCTCCGTGGGCACAAGGTGGAAGACCAACCCAGGCGGGGAATGCGTGCCGCTGGCTGGCGCGTCGTCCGGGTCCCACCCAAGAGGCTCATAGAGCAGCTCATTCACGCCGTAGAATTCGTCGTAGCCCAAGGTCACGCGTGCGATCGGGTACGGGTTCCCGTTCACGAGCCGGTAGCGGTACGTGACGCGCCCGGGTCATGCAACCTTCTTGGAAACCAAGACCTGAACCGGAGTGTCACGCTGCATCGGCGATGAAGACGGGATTAGTTCGAACCGGCGTGGCCGGAGAGACTGCGCGTCGCCATGGCATGGCTGAATGGAGCCGATGATCGTGAATACCAGGACGACCCAACGAGCCCAGCCCAGGCAGCTGGCGATGCTGGATGAGCTTCCCCCTGCTGCGGAAACGGACGACCGAAGCGACTCGCCCTCGCTCTGGCGATACCTGTGCGGACTCAGCGCCACTTGTACGCCCTGAGCATTGGATCGTCGCCGTAGGTTGCACCGGCACCCGCTACATAGACTGAGTCCCCCGTGAGCCTGGTTATCTGGAGCTGGTAGTCGAACCACCGAGGCGTTGGGAATACGTCCAGCACTCGCTCGACCCGAGTAAGGGACTCGTCGAGGACGAAGACGCCGAACATCTCGTCTCTGAAGTCACCTCGGAATACTCGATCACTCACGATACCCCACCCAACAACCACCCTCGGGCCTAAGAAGTCCCAAGATCGCAGTTCAAGCACACCTATCTGCGAGAGCCTGGGGTTCTTCTGCCGAAAGACCAGACCAATCGTATTCATCATCTCGTTTTCGCTAGCCGTTCTAGTCGCTGCGTGATCTGACTTAGCCGCCTGCGTGCCCTCTTTTTGTCGTGCGCACGCTGGGCTGGCCAGGGCCAGTATGGCAACCATGACGAGGAGTCGGCTCTTGGGCACGATTTGAATCCAGACTCTTGTCACTACGGCCGCCTCCTCAGACGCGCAGAATCCGCCCACCCGCCTGTTGTGATTGCGACTCGCACGGCGCTGCCCCGGCCAAGAAGAGTGGCCGTGGGATCTGCCGACTACTTCGCGACCCAGTGGCATCGCTCGAGAATGCGCGTGCCGAGACTTAGGCTACTCTCGCCAAGGCGCTCTCATTCGGGTGGGAGTGACGCCACGTGAAACTCCATCGCAGCCCGATAGATTTCGTCTCGCTTCTCTAGTCCCTCGCAACTGGCCCAAACAACCCAGATTCGATTGGCCGTGGCCCGCGCGACTACCTGCTTGGCAAAGGACATCCCACGCGTCCATCGAATCGGCTCAAGGCGTGACAGCGGCACCTGGGGATCCAAGAAGGATGAGAGAGGAAGTGAGAACACGTCATTGTTTCCCCAATCAGGAGAATCAGACCACGGTATCCCACCGAGCGGGTTGAGGAGGCTACGGTCGGACTTCTCGTGACGTGAGTCGATCCAGAATACCTGGCCCTTCCCCGACCCATCCGACGCAGCGGAGGGTGAAGCAACCTGTGCCGGCCCGACAAGGAACGAGGATGGCCGTTCGCCCCGCTCGAGTACCGTCCAGCGAGAGCCTGGTCTTTGTTGCAGGACATGGGTCGGGCCCGGGAAAATCGCCGCTCCCACTGGCGTCCGAACCGCGTCAAACCCCTCTCTCAAACCCCGTCCCTCAATTTCTAAGGGAACAGACCACGATTCACCCTTATTGACGCTCACTGCGTCGAAGACCTTATCTTTCATACTGACAACGCTCACTCCATTCTCATCTCGGTGCCACATATGTTCCACGCTGTAGATCAGGTGCCATTCCTCATGGCCCGGCAGCAGCTTCATGGGACCCTGTGAACTGCTTGCTTCGCCAATCCACGTCAAGGTCCGTCCAGGGCCGCGCTCGCGGCCTCGCTTCAAATGGAATACGTAGACACCCAGTGATTCTGTTCTGGCACCGCCTGCCGGCCTCGGGCGATTCGCGAGGGCCGCAAGGACGAGCCCCTGCGAACAAGCTGCGACGTCGAACGAGCGGGCGAACTGGCCCTCGTCGAGGACCGGACCCAAATCGGTCCACGTTGTGCCGCCGTCCCCGGATACAAGGTGTTGTAGCGCGGTGCCAGCGAACACGTGAATCTGATTTGCGAAGCGAATGATACGGGGTGGGAAGAAGGGGGAGAGGCTCGAACGTGTGTGAGGAATGAGCACCGCAGGCGAGGACCATTCGGAACCGTTCGGCCCACTGGAGGAGAACCACAGCTCCCATCGGGCGTAACCCGTGTTGGGTGTCTTAGTTGACGAAATCCAAGCAAGGTCGAGCGACCCGTCGTCCTGAGCGCAGAAGTCAAGAGCCTCGATTCTGTGACCAAGCCCTGACACGACCCCCACGATAGCCTTGTCCTTGGGTTCGGCCATCGTGCAATTGCCGATTAGCAAGCCCGCGAGGCTGAGCGCGATAACGCGCACGCATCCAGTCACCGCTCGGCATCCTTCGTCTTCATGGGTATGGCCGACACGAGCCCGTGTTGAAGCTGAAATCCGGACGGGCCGCGCTCGCCGTATCCTGCCCGAATTCCAAGGAGCCGCCCGTCGGGCAACATGTCATACAGGTTGTCTGCGATCTCGAGGCGAACTAGATCCCATGGGGTCGCCGTGATCGAGGCCGCAAGCCGAGGGGATGTCGTGATCGTCGCTGCTTCGATCCTCGACTTGCTTGTGATGAAAAACAGGGTTCTGCCCTTCCGAGCCCACACCGGCGCTTTCGCGCCTGGTGCCGAAACGCGAAGGGGATCGCCGAGTGGTCCGGCCACCCCCCATCCCTGCACATAGATTGCCGTCCCATCGCCAAGATCTGCCTCGTAGGCAATGAGCCTTGCGTCTG
>DASTBC010000263.1 GCA_035712245.1 Candidatus Eisenbacteria bacterium | reverse complement strand
CCCGAAGCTTTTGAATGCTAGAGCGCTGTCAGTTGGCTCCCAGTCGGCGTCATGCCAGCCAGGTGCGCCGATGTGTCGTGACACCCCACCGCTACCCGATGTGATATAGATGCCGGATCCGTTACCTGCCTGGTAGGCCAGACGGTTCTGTATGTAGCTAACGGACGGATTGAACGCGCCATTCGGATCATTGGTTACCTGTTCCGCGGCAGCTGAATTGAAGGAGTCCTGAACGGCTGGAATGCGCCATATTTGGGTGCCGTGCTCGTAGTAGAGGTACGCTCCATCGGGGGCCAACTCAGGACTTCCCAGACTGGTCGAATGAATTCTCCGCTGGTTCCCCCCCTGTGCACTGGAGGTATAAAGTCCGTCAAGCGAGTCGAGGAACTCATACACGTACACCCCTGGTTGGCTCGCGTAGATTCTCTTGAGAGGCGTGTGGTTGAAGTACAGTCGTTGTCCGTCCGGGCTCCACACCGGACTTCTGTACGAGGGGGCTGCGTTGAGAACAATAATCGGTGGCTCCTTCGGACGGGGCTCATCCGAGGAACAGCCGCCGCCGAGAAGAAACGCCAGGAGAACCGAGTAGATGGTGCGACGCTGGGTTCGGCTTGTACATAGATCCAAAGGATTCATTTTTGATCCCCCGACGGTATGGTCCTATTGGTACCAGGGCTTGGCTCCTCCCGCTGTATTGATCGCATCGCGCCGACCCGGGGCTTTCTGCTGCGGTGCGGTGGATAACATCCGCTGGCATCCGCGAGATCCCGATAAGCTACTGTAAGCGCTGCGTAAGCGCTGCGGGCATGTACCGCCCAACCTAAACCCAGAGCGCTCCTGGTGCTTACGAGCGACGGGAGGCAGGTCTGCAAAACCGTTATCCCGGGTTCAAATCCCGGTGCCGCCTCCAAACCTACCCTGGCTCTCCCTTTAGCGGTGACTCGATGAGCGCCCGGATCTCACTCAGCCCTGGGAATCCGAGAGAATCACGATCCGAGCTCCACTTCGGATGACAAATCCCTCCCGATGCCGGGGAGGGGTACAGAGTTCGAACAATCGTAGCCCCGTGGGGATCCGAAGTTCGACCGTGCGGGAACAGCATCGTATGGGTGTTCACTACCTGGAAGCCGCGACCGCGCTCCTGCGACGAGTTCGGGGCGTTCACCCCACGGCCGGGCTGCTCGAAGCCGCCGACCTGCACTGGTGGTGGCGCACTCCGCGTTCCACCGACACGCTCCGTCAGCTCTTCTGGTTCGATCACCTGGGCCGCCCAGAAGCCGCAGTGATCGCCACCGACTGGGGCGACGGGATCGCTCTCGATCCGATCGTCATGCCGGACGCAACTCCCGACTGGGTCGCGCATGTCGTCGAACGCGGGCTGGCTCACGCCGGGGAGTCCGGGTTTGCAGCCGTCGATGTCGCGATCGACCGTGCCGATGACGTGATGCGTGAGGTGCTGGCCGGCTACGGATTCGCGATCAAGGAAGACGCCCGGCTCGCGGTTGTCGACGCGTGGCTGGTTGCAGACGATCGACCCGCGATCAGCCCGCTGCACGAGGGCTATCGGTTGTGCCGTCGCCTCGACACGACGCCGCGGCCACATCACATGATCCACCGAAACGGGCCGGACGTGGAGGCGCGTCTGCGCCAAACGTCGCTGTATCGCCCCGACCTCGACCTTCTCGTGCTCGACACTCGCGACAGGATCGCCGCGTACGGGCTGTTCTGGCTCGACCCCGAGACCGCCACCGGCCTCGTCGAGCCCATGCGAACCGAAGACGATCATCAGCGACGAGGACTTGCTCGACACCTGCTCACCGCCGGAATCGACCTTCTCGCCGATGCGGGGTCAGGGCGAATCAAGATCTGTTTCAGGCCGGGCGACCCGGTCGCGAGAGATCTCTACATGAGCGTCGGCTTCAAACCTATCAGGCAGACCGCGGTCCTCTCTCGCCGCTGACCACGGATACTTCCGGGAACTCCGCTCCTTGCGATTCCGTAGGGGCTGGGTGCATAGTCGCCGCACCCTGCTACCGGCGGCCACGTACCACGGGCGGATCACCTCCACAAAGGGAGCGTGCGATGAGCTGGGGAGCGGTCGGGCGATGGGTCCTTCTCGCAGGGAGCTTGGTCCTGGGCCTCTTCACGGGAGTCGTCGGTTTCTGGATCTTCGAGAGCAAGGTGCCGGCGGCGATGCAGACGGCGGTGCTCCAGACTGAAGCGCGAGTCTACTACCTCGGCGCCGGGCTGGGACTCGGGTTCGTGATCTATGCATGGACGAGGATCGCCGCGGGGATCGCCCGCCGGTCGGGAGTCCGATCCGTCAGGAACACGGCCCCGACCCGCTGAGGCGCCGCTCGCCCCGCGAAGAGACCGCGTCATGAGCCGTGACGTGCGCCGGGACATCCTCATCCGTGAGGACGATCTCACCGGCCCCGAGATCGCCGCCCTCCTTCGAGCGCACCTCGACCACTCCGCGGCCCACTCGCCGCCGGAGAGCGTGCACGCGCTCGACCTGAACCGGCTTCGCGTCCCCGAGATCACCTTCTGGAGCGCGTGGCTCGATGGAGATCTGGCGGGCTGCGCCGCGCTCAAGGAACTCTCGCCCGGTCACGGCGAGATCAAGTCGATGCACACGGCGAGCGCGCATCGAGGGAAGGGGGTGGCGGCGCGTCTTCTCGATCGCGTCCTCGAGGAAGCGAGAGCGCGCTCCTACCGGCGCCTCAGTCTGGAGACGGGGTCGATGGAGGCGTTCGCTCCGGCGCGCTCCCTCTACGCCCGATTCGGATTTCGCTTCTGTCCGCCGTTCCCGCCGTACCGCGAGGATCCGCACAGCGTCTTCATGACGCTCGAGCTGGGGCCGATACCGGACGGCTAGGGCGCGCCGCTCGCCCCGATCAGGGAGCGGGCGGCTTGTAGAAGTGCGCTCCCAGATAATAGGGCCACACGATCAAGGCGAGGACGCCCTTCCAGAACGTCAGCTTCAAGTATCCGATCGTGAACAGCCACCCCACGAGCCAGATCGGCGGACCGGCGCCGCCGGCTCCGCCCTTGCAGCTCACCTTGATCTCCTCGGCCATGATCGCCTCCCATTCGCGGGTCACATCGAATCGACTCCGCTTCGAACGAGCCCGATCCACCGGAGCGATGCTGCGCCGGAGTCTATCGCGTCAGGGACCGTTTGTCACAGACCGCACGATCGCGAGCGTCCGATACGGTGCGGGCTCCGGACCGGCGCGTGCACACCGAAGGGCGGACGTGCACGCAGGCGGCGTAACTTCCTCGCAGGCGGTGGACGCATCCGGCCACGCGCGATGGCACGTGCCGTGCTTTCCCTCATGGGTCACTCACCTCCGGGGGAACATGCGACGCCGACCGACACGTCTTCCGCACGGAACCGCGATCGCCGCGATCCTTGGTGCGACGCTGCTCCCGCTGGGATGCTCCGAGGACGGAGGCCCGATGGCGCCTCGGTCCATCACCACGTCTCCCGCGCCGCCCGCACCGGCCTCGGTCGCCGGCCCGTCCGACCCCTCCATTCAGTCCCTCGTGGATCTGGTGAACAGCCATCGCGCCTCGAGGGGGCTCCATCCCCTCGCCTGGGACGAGCGGGTGGCCGCGGTCGCCCAGGCGCACAGCCAGGACATGGTGGACCGAGGCTTCTACGGCCACGTCAACCCGGACGGAGAAGGGCCGGACGAGCGGCTCACCGAAGCCGGAATCGCCTACACGGCGTGGGGTGAGAACTACTGCTACGGGTTCTCCTCGGCTTCGTCCGCCTTCAACTTCTGGATCAACAGCGGCGCGCATCGCGCGAACATCGAGAACGGGAACTTCACGCACCACGGCGTGGGGAAGGTCGGGAGCGTCTGGACGCACGTGTTCCTCCGCCCGCCGAACGTGACGGGCGTGGAGCTGTCGGTCACCCGACCACGTCCGGACGGGCGGTGACGGTCATGATCGTGGCCAGCATCGTCGCGACCGGCGTCTCGTGGCCGTCCGAGAGCATCCATCCGTCCGCCTGACACACGGTGATCGTCCGGCCGGCGCGAACGACGCGTCCACGGGCGACGAGGACATCCCCCTTCGCCGGCGCGAGAAGGTTCACCTTGAACTCCACGCTCAGCACGCCGGCTCCGGGCGGCATGAGGCTGAACGCGGCGTATCCGCACGAGCTGTCGAGGACGGCGGTCACCACGCCCGCGTGGAGGAAGCCGTGCTGCTGGGTCAGGTCGTCACGGTGAGGAAGCTGGATCTCGACCTGCCCCGGCGCGACATGCCGAAGGGACGCGCCGAGCGTTCGCATCGCCTCCTGCTTCGCGAAGCTTTCACGCACGGCGCGGTCGAAGTCCGGGTTCGCGGGAGTGCTCATCATGGCGGCGCATTCTGACATACGGGGCGTGCCGTGCGAAACGCAACGATCGAGGCGTCGCGGGCCGTAGGGTCCTCGAATCCTTGGCCCTAAGCTTCCCGCGGACAACGCCGGTGCCAAGGAGGTCATGGCACGCCGCGTGCTCCACTCGAGAGAATCCATGCTCCACGTGAATCCACATCCAGGCCGAGTCCTTCGGATCGCGGCGATCCTGCTGGTTTCGATCTTCCCGATCGCGTGCGTGGACGACGACCCTCCGACGGCGCCGTCCGCCGGTTCGCCGCGTCCGTCCCCATCGCCGGGATCCGGCCCGACCGACGCCGAGGTCATCTCGTTCGTCGATCGAATGAACGAGCATCGCGTGTCGCAGGGTCTCTCCCCGCTCGCGTGGCACTCCGGTGTGGCCGCGGTCGCGACGGCGCACAGCCAGGACATGGAGAACCGCGACTTCTTCAGCCACACGAATCCGGACGGCGACGGACCCGGGGACCGGCTGGACGCGGCCGGGATCACCTACCGGGCGTGGGGCGAGAACATCGCGTGGGGTTACGCGACGGGCGCCTCCGTGTTGAGCGCCTGGCTCGCGAGCAGCGGGCACCGGGCGAACATCGAGAACGGGTACTTCACCCATCACGGCGTCGGCAAGGTGGGAACCATCTGGACGCACGTGTTCCTGAGACCGAGCTCCAGCAGCGCCGCGGGCGCACCGGTGACCACGTCCGCTCCTCCGCCCATCCGGAAACACGAACAGGAGCGCTAGCCCGCCCACCTCACCTCTCCCGCAGGTCACGCCAAGGACGTTCGGGTTGTGGTACCGTTCGCGGCGATTCGACTCCCCACTCCGCGGCGCACTGGGACACTCTCGTTCGGCGAGGTCCGCGTCACACCAAGAGGGGGCGAACACATGGAGCTGTTGCTGCTCGCGGGGCTGATCCTCAGCATCCTGCCCTGGGTGCTCGTGTTCCTGGTATTCCACCAGCGGCGTCAAGTTCGAGAGCTCGCCGAAAGGCTCGAGAATCTGGAGCGCGAGTGGATGCGAGCACGCGAGCGACTCGCGCCGCGTCACGAAGCGGCGCGCGAAGCCGTCACCGGGTCCGAGCCCGTCCCCGCGACGGCTGCTCCGGCGGCGCCCGCGACGTCTGTTCCGGTAATCTCCACGCCGGCCATCGTCGAAACCGTCCCTAGGGAAGCATCCCGCGCTCCGACGCTTCCCGAGACCCCGCCGCATGCGCCGCGCTCCCGCTACGAGGATCCCTCGCGCGCCGAGCCGCGCGCGCACCTCGACCCGACCCGCCTGGAGCAGCAGATCGGCGGCATCTGGCTCCAGAACGTCGGCTCGGTGCTCCTCCTCCTGGGCGCCTTCTTCCTCATCGTCTGGGGGTATGCGACCCGGAGGATCGGCCCCGAAGTCCTCGTCCTCGCCGGGGTGCTCCTGGGCATCGTGGTCGCGTGGCGCGGAAACGTCATCGCGCGCACCCTGCAGGCGCTCGGGAATGCGCTCATCGGCGTGGGACTCGGGACGATCTACATCACGCTCTACGTCGGGCACTTCCGGATGGGCGTGCTCCCGCAGTGGGCCGCGTTCTCGTTCCTCGCGGTGGTGGCGCTGGCGACCATCGCCATCGGGCTCCGCCGGCGCGAGCCGATCATCGCGTCGCTGGGGGTCATCGGCGCGTTCCTGCCGCAGCTCCTGTCCGTGTGGATCCCGCTCCAGGGGTTCCGCCTCCCGCTCCCGACGCTCCTCGCGTACTTCGCGGTGGTGAACGGCGTCGTATTCGCGCTCGCAGCCACCGTCGGGTGGAGCGGCCTCGCGATCTTCTCGATGCTCCTCACCACGTGGACGTGGGCCGCGAACGCGACGCCGACCTGGAGCTTCGGCACGCAGCTCGGACTCACCGCGCTCTTCGCCGCCCTCGGTCTCGCGCCAGTGGTTCGGCTCGCACGGGCGCCGGCGCCGGTTCGGAACATCGATCTCCTCGTGGTCGCGCTGGCGCCGCTTCTCCTGCTCCTCGGCTCGGTTCCGTACTTCCTGCACGCGGGGCGCGTCCAGGCCGCGTGGCTCCTGGGAGCGCTCGGCGCGCTCTACATCGGGGGCGCGATTTGGATCGAGTCGCGGCGGGAGCGTCGGGACCTGTGGAAGCCGCTCACCGGGGCCGCGACGGTCTTCCTCACCGCCGCGCTCGAGCGCGGCATGGATCCGGAGCACCTCGCCATGGCGTGGGCCGTCGAGGGAGTCGTCCTCGTGGCGCTCGGTCTCGGTCTCGGGCGCGACGCGTGGCTCCGGCTCCTGGGATACGGCGTCTCGTCGCTCTCCGCGTGCTGGCTCGTCACCGTCCTGTTCCGAGGGTGGACCCACACGGGGGTTCCGGGGTTCCTCCACCCCGCGTCCCTTCGAGATCTCTTCTGCGTGGCCTCGCTTCTCACCCTGGCGCATCTCGTGGGGCGGAAGCGCGAGGTCCTGGACGACGGCGAGCGCGGCTGGGTTCCCGGCACCAGCGCCGTCGTCGCGAACCTCTTCCTCATGACATGGATCGCCCGGGAAGCGGGGCGGCTGCGACACGTGCTCCCGCCGATCTCCGGACCGGACGCGGGGAGCGCCACGGTCGCCCTCACCGGGACGGCGTGGCTCCTCCACGCTCTCGTCCTCACCATCCTGGGGCGGCGCGAGGGCGGTGCGGTTCTCCGGCACACGGGATACGTCGCGGGCATCGGAGGTGCGATCGCGCTCCTCGCCGCGTACGGCGGCGAGTACTTCTGGAGACCCCAGGCCGTGCCGTTCGTGAGCACCACCGCGCTCATCGTGGCGCTCGGCGTGATCGTCGCGATCGCGACGTCGAGCCTCCTCGCGCGGGACCGCGCGCGGCTCGGACCCGCGGAGGATCGCATGCCGGAGTTCGTGGCCGGGGCGGCGAACGTCATCCTCATGGTCTGGATCGCGCGTGAGGCCGTACGACTGCGCCCGACCTTGCCGGGACTCCAGGGCTCCGGGGCGGGCGCCGCGGACTGGACGCTCGGCTCTCTCGGGTGGCTGGTCCAGGCGTTCGTGCTCCTCGTGCTCGCGCGCCGGTCGGGAGCGCGCGTGCTGCGCTTCTTCGGATACGTCGTGGGCGGAGCCGGCGCCGCGTGGCTCTGGGTCGGGCACGCGGCGGCGGACGTGTGGACGGCGGGGGAGCCGCCATTCCTCAACACGGCCGCGCTCATCGTCGCCCTCGGCGCGCTCGCCCTGATCGCCGTCTCCGAGTTCCTGTGGCGCCAGCGCGAGCAGCTCGGACCTTCCGAGCGGCGCATGCCGGAGACCGCGGCGGCCGCGGCGAATCTCGTCCTGCTCCTCTGGTGGGCGCGCGAGGCGGGCCACCTCGCGGTGGCGCTCGCCCCTTCGGGCAGCCCGGCCGCGGGCGGAGCACGCACGCTCGCGGCGATCTTCACGAGCGCCGCCTGGACGCTCCAGGCCATCGTGCTCTTCGCGATCGGGTGGCTCCGGAACTCGGCCTTCCTGCGCTGGAGCGGGCTCGCCCTCTTCGGACTCACCGTCGTCAAGTTCCTCGCCATCGACCTGGACCGCGTCGACGCGTTCTGGCGATTCGCCGGAGCCGTGGGGATCGGGGCGGCGCTCCTCGTGGTTTCGTTCCTGTATCAGAGGCGCGGGAAGCGGATCGCGGGAGCCGTCGCGCCCCCGACGTCCGAGGCGTCGGGGATCGAAGCGCCCTGACGCGCTGGTGACGTGGTAGAGTCACGCTTCCGCCCGACGCAGGGAATTCGATTCCAAGGAGAACGGACCATGTCCCGCGAGACCCTGGCGCGCCTCACGGCAGCGCTCGCGAGCACCTATGACGTGCAACGCGAGCTGGCGCGCGGCGGCATGGGCCAGGTCTTCGAAGCGCGGGATTTGAAGCACGGCCGCTCGGTCGCGATCAAGGTGCTCGATCCCGAGGTGGCGCAGGCGATCGGTCCCGCCCGCTTCCGCGCGGAGATCGAGACGGCGGCGCGGCTCGTCCATCCGCACATCGTTCCGCTCTTCGACTCCGGCGAGGCCGCAGGACTTCTCTACTTCGTCATGCCGCTTCTCGCGGGTGAGTCCCTGCGACGCCGCCTCGAGCGTGAGCGGCAACTTCCGATCGAGGACGCGGTGCGGATCGCGTGCGAGGCGGGCGACGCCCTCCGGTACGCCCACGACCAGGGTCTCGTCCATCGGGACGTGAAGCCGGAGAACATCGTGCTGTCCGACGGCCACGCGCTCGTCCTGGACTTCGGCATCGCGCGCGGTTCGGGAGCCGCGCCCTCGGCCGAGACGCGCACGGTCACGACCGTGGGGACCCCGTCGTACATGAGCCCCGAGCAGTCCTCGGGCTCCCTCGTCGACGGCCGCTCGGATCAGTATGCGCTCGGGTGCGTGCTCTACGAGATGGTGACGGGGCAGCCTCCGTTCCACGGGCCGACCGGCGACAGCATCCTCCTCCAGCATCGCACCGTGGACCCGCGACCTGCTTCGGCCCTCCGGCCCACGACCCCCGGTCACCTCACGCAGGCCCTGGCGCGCGCGCTGGCCAAGGCCCCGGCCGACCGCTATCCCACCATGGCCGCGTTCCTCGACGCGTTGCGCGGGGGATCGAGCCACGCAACGCCGACGCGAGGCACGGGTGTGAAGGGCGGGGGCCGCATCATGCTCGCGGTCCTCCCGCTCGAGAACCGGAGCGCAGACCCCGAGCAGGAGTTCTTCACGGACGGCATGACCGACGAGCTGATCACGCACCTGGGCCGCGTCCAGCCGAAGCGCCTGGGTGTCATCGCCCGCACTTCGGCCATGCGCTACAAGAAGACGGAGCGAAGCGCCGAGGAG
>DASTBC010000262.1 GCA_035712245.1 Candidatus Eisenbacteria bacterium | reverse complement strand
CGGCCGGCGCGGAGGCCGAAGCCGAGATCGTGGCCGAGGCCGTGGGGAACGGCGCCGGAGCCGGGGTCGTCGCCGGTAACGATGCCGGTGCCGGGGCCACCGACGGGGATGCCGGCGCCGGAGCGCCCCCCGAGGAGCTCGAGCCCGCTTCGCCGTAACCCACCGTGAAGTTCTTCGGGAAAATCACCGAGGGTCTGAAGAAGACCCGGGACGCGTTCGTCGGACGCGTCCAGTCCGTCTTCCAGCCCGGAAAGAAACTCGAGCCCGAGGACTACGAGGCGCTCGAGGCGGCGCTCCTCCAGGCGGACGTGGGCCCGGACACCACGGACCGTCTGCTCGAGAGCGTGAAGCAGCGGCTCGCCGATCGCACGTCCGAGGGCGAGCCCTCCGAGGCGCTCGCCGACGCCGTGCGCGCCGTGCTGGAGCAGGACGCCGCGAAGGACGCGTCCGCCGCGGGACCGGCGGTGGCGTTCGGCGCCGCGGCCACCTCACCGGGCGCGGGCGGGGCGGCGAAGCCCCACGTCACGCTCGTCGTGGGCGTGAACGGCACCGGCAAGACCACCACCATCGCGAAGCTCGCGCAGCGCTACCGGGAGGCGGGGGAGTCCGTGCTCCTCGTCGCGTGCGACACCTTCCGCGCCGCCGCGGCCGACCAGCTCGAGATCTGGGCCGAGCGGGCCGGCGTGGAGATCGTGAAGCAGAAGGCCGGCGCCGACCCCGCCGCCGTCGCGTTCGACGGCATGGCGCGCGCGAAGAGCCGGAACGTGGACCGCGTGATCGTGGACACCGCGGGCCGCCTCCACGTGAAGACGAACCTGATGGCCGAGCTCGAGAAGATTCGCCGCGTGATCGAGCGAGGCATCCCCGGGGCCCCGCACGAGACCCTCCTGGTGCTCGACGCGACGGTGGGGCAGAACGGCATCCGCCAGGCGAAGGAGTTCGACAAGGCGCTCAAGCTGAGCGCGATCGCCCTCACAAAGCTCGACGGCACCGCGAAAGGCGGCATCGTGCTCGCGATCGCCGACACGATGAAGATCCCGATCCGCTGGGTCGGCGTCGGCGAGAAGATCGAGGATCTCGTCCCGTTCGACGCCGCGGAGTACGCGTCAGCATTGGTGCGGGACTAGAAGAGCGGGAACGGACCGTTCCGGCTGGATGTGACTGGCCGTGCGGCCACTTGTTTCGTTGACACTCGATCGCCCTGTTGACGCCACACCCTTCGCGCGGTGCCTGAAGCTCGGAGGCGGTCTGGGCACGTTTGACGTTAGGTCAAACTGACTTGCCCGGGGGCGACCTGGATTGACGAAGGATCAAACCCAGACGACTTGCCCCGGGTCTATCGCGCACCCGTCCAGGACGGCCGGGGATCAGTCCCCGGTGTAGGTGACCTGGTTCTTTCCCCGCTCCTTCGACGCGCGCAGATTCATGTTCGCCCGCGTCCAGAGGTCGTGCGCCAGCTTCTCGCGCTGAGGACGGTCGAGGCCGCGGGAGCGGTCCCACGTGACGGGAACGTCGGCGGGGAACATGGCGCCGCCGATCGACATCGTGACGCGCACGGTGTTGTCGCGGCCGTCCAGCCCCGGGACCACCAACGTGAGATTCTGCACCTTCAGCCGCAACCGTTCGCAGATCTCGCGCGCTTCGGCCTTCGTGGTCTCGGCGCTCAGGATCAACGCGAACTCCTCGCCGCCCCAGCGAGCCACGGTATCGAACGGTCGCACGCTTCCGGCCAGGGTCTGCGAGAGCTCCCGCAGCAACGCGTTCCCGGCCTCGTAGCCGTACGTGTCGTTCACGTGCTTGAAGTCGTCGATGTCGGCGATGATGAGCGACATGGGGCGCTCCTCGCGGTACGCGCGCGCGATCTCGGTGTCGAGCTGGCGGCTGAAGTAGGGGCGGTTGTAGATCCCGGTCAGCTCGTCGATCATGACGAGCATCCCGAGCTTCTTCAGCGTGGTCAGGAGATCCGTGGCGTGCTCGGCGACGATGCCCAGGATCCCGATCCGCTCGTCATGGAAGAAGCGAGGCGTCCGGCTCCATGCCTCGAGCACGTACTGGAACGGCGTGGCGGGATCGCCGACCCGCGCCATCGCCATCGAGCGGAACCCGTCCTCCGGCGCCGCGGCCGTGTACGGGGCCACGCCCACGTGGACGGTGGCGTCCATGGCCTCGGCGTCGACGACCGCCTGGACCGTGCCGTTCTCCGCGAGGTCGTCGACGTAGAGGGGAAGCATCCGACGGCCCACCCACTCCTCCGCCAGCGCGCGGTTCCACGGCTCGCCGTCGTTCAGGGGCTGGAGATACCGGACCTCCTCGGGACGGCGCGAGAGCGAGTACAACCGCACCTCGTCGCACTCCAGCACCTCCCGCGCCGAGCCCACGATCGTGCGCAGGATGTCGCCAAGATCCGTTTGCAGGTATTCGAGATTGCGCTCGTCCCGCACGAAGAGCTTCCGCTCCACCGCGATGAGGTGGGAGAGGCTCCGGTAGAGGAGCCGGCTCCGCGCGTGCCAGTGCGGACGGTGGGTGCGGGCGAGGGAGATCTCGGGTCCGGCGGCGGCGGCGACGGGGAGGAGAAAGGTCTCCCCGGACCCCGGGTGGCGGTACCGGACGAACGCCTTGCCGTCCCTCTGGAACCGATCGACACGTTCCAGAGTACCCGCTTCCGTGAGCCGCTCGGCGACCTCGAACGAGAAGCGGCGGCCGGCTTCTCCGTCCGCCAGGTCGAGCGCGAGCTCGATCTTGCGCGTTCTCTCTTCGGGGGTGTCCTCGTGGAAGGAGAGGGAGGCGAGGAAAGCCGTGCGGATGCGGTGTGCCTCGTTCATTCCCCTTGAGCCTCGGATGCGCACGCTGGATGAGTGGGAAGAACCTACATTATAGCACAGCGGTGCCCGGCCCGGACGGGCCCCAACGACACCTAACGCACGTTTGGGCTTGCATTTCCGACTCAGATCTGCTACTGTTCCCTGGTAGCCGGAGTGCCAGCCCACGGAAAGGGTGCGCATGGCTTCCAGGTTTCAACCAACATCGCCCTCCCCCGGGGCGTTTCCGCCGGTCGTCCGGCGATCCTTCCCCTTGCTTCGACCCCGATTCGAGCGGGCGCCATGCTTCGCTCGGGAGCATCCCTGATGGACATGAACTACCACACGAGTCATCCCCGTCCCCCTGTTCAACTCACGCCGGAGACACGGAGGTGGTCTCCATGAACGTTTCGAAGAGGAGGAAGGCGCTTCCATGGCTGGGAGCGACAGCGGCGGTCTGGGCCGCCCTGCTCACCGCGCCATGGAACGCGAACGCCAGACCGTACGAACCGACCGACGCCCCGACCCCGGAAGGCGATCCGACGGCGGACGATCAGCCGAGCCCGACGCCGAAGGGCGGCGGAAGGCACGCGTCCTCGTTCCGTTCGTCGGCGGTCCCGGTCGCGAGCGCCACGGTGAGCTCGGGGACCAAGGCGAAGCTCATCTGGCTCGCGTACGTCCGTACCTGGATTCGCATCTCGCTGCGCTAGCGTCGTCGGACTGACATCGATCGGTGACGGCGGGCCGCCGCCCGCCTCCGAGGGCACATGAGCGAAGACAAGAGGCCGCGCGGAAGCGCCGGCCCCAACATTCGGCAGATCGAGGATCTTCTGGCGCACGGCCGGTTCTCCGCCGCGCTCGACGCCATTGCCGATCTGCGCGCGTCCGTGCCCTCGGCATCCTTGCCCGAGAACCCGCTGCTCCTGGCCCGGTGCCGGGCGCTCCTGGGCCTCGGGCGCTGGAAGGAAGTCGCCGAGGTCGCCGAGAAGAAGCTGACCGAGCTCTACGCGCTCCAGCCGAACGAGAAGCGCCCCATTCTCGAGTTCCACATCGCGGCCGGCCGCGCCGCGTGGCGCATCGGCCGCCCCTCGCGCGCGGAGGAGCACTTCCGCGCGGCCTACCACATCAGCCGCTGGGATTTCGAGGACACGGCGGGGATGCTCCGCACGCGGAACCTCCTCGGCCTCTGCTTCCTCGGCGCGGGCGAGCTGCACCGCGCCGCCTCGGAGTTCGCCCGCGGGCAGCGTGAGGCCCGCGAGTCCGGGCTCTACCACGAGGAAGCCTCCTTCTCGCTCAACCTCGCGATCGCGCTCGCGAAGATCGGGCGCATCGAGCCGGCCGAGAAGGAGCTCGCGCGCGCCCGCACGCTCTTCGGAGAGCGCGGGCACTCCCGCGGCAAGGTGCAGGCCCGCCTCTATCACGGGTTCCTGCTCCGGATCCGCGGCCGCGACCTGGGCGCCGCCGAGCGCGAGATTCGCGGCGCGCTCTCCGAGGCCGAGGAGCACGGGTTCGAGCGCGAGCGCGTGATCGCCCTCGAGTACCTGGGCGACCTCGCGCTGGACCGCCACGAGAACCAGACCGCGATCGAGTCCTTCGACCACGCGCTCGTCCTCGCGGAGCGCATGGCTCCCGAGGGGGATCTCGTACCCGAGCTCTGCCGCCGGATCGCCGAGATCCACGTCCGGATCGGCGAGCCGAATCGCGCGCTCATCACCTGCGAGCGCGGGCTCCGGATCGCGAGGAAGATCAACGACCGCTTCGAGGAGGCCGCCACCTACCGCGTGATGGCGATGGCGCATCTCCTTCTGGGCCATCGCGAGAAGGCGGTCCGGACCGCCGAGGAAGGCGTGCGCGAGCTCCGGAAGCTGGACGCCGGGTACGAGTTGACGCGGCTCCTCGTCTGGGCGGGCGAGATGCTCCTCTCCGGCGGGGACGCCGAGGAGCGTCGCGAAGCGAGGGATTACCTGTGGGAGGCGCGAAGCCTCACGATGTCCATGAAGCTCGAGCCGTGGCTCGAGCGGATCGAGAAGGTGCTCGGCGTCGAGATCGGCGCCCCGCCGCCGGTCGCGACACCTCGCGTGGAGGCGGCCGAGATGCCGCGGGGCGCGGATCCGGGCTGCTTCCGGTTCGGCATCGTGACTGCGGATCCGCGGATGATCGAGCTGGTGCGCATCCTCGAGCGCGCCTCGGCGAGCCGCCTGCCGATCCTCGTGCTCGGCGAGAGCGGAACGGGGAAGGAGCTCCTCGCGCGCGCCGCGCACGCGCTGAGCGACCGCGCCAGCCGCGTCTTCGTGGTGGGGAACTGCGTCGCGCTCCCGGACGGCGAGCTGGACCAGGACCTCTTCGGCAAGGACGCGGGGATCGAGACCGGTGACGATCGCGCCCGGTCGGGCCTCTTCGAGGCCGCGAGCGGCGGGGTCATCTTCCTCGATGAAGTGAGCGAGCTCCTGAGCCCCGCCCAGGCGAAGCTCCTCCGCGTGATCGAGATGGGTGAGCTGCGCCGCGTGGGCGGGATGGGCCTCCGGCAGGTCGACGTGCGCGTGATCGCCGCCTCCACGCGGGACCTCTCGTCCCTCGTGCGCCGCGGCCTCTTCCGCGACGATCTCTACTACCGGCTGAACGGCATCCGGCTCGAGGTCCCGCCGCTCCGCGAGCGGCCGGGGGACATCGAGCTGATCGGCCGCTACATGCTCCAGCAAGCCTGCGCGCACGCGAAGAAGCGGATCACGCTGAGCGAGGAGGCGTGGGCGCGGCTCGTGGCGCATCCCTGGACCGGGAACGTGCGCGAGCTCCGCGCCGTGATCGACCGCACGGTCGCGCTCGCGAAGCCCGGCGAGCGGCTCCGCGCCGAGGACGTGCAGCTCCACGCCGCCGTCCGCGCCTCGCGCGCGAACGGCCACGAGAAGAAGCATCCGCCCGAGGGCGAGCGGGACCGCATCCTCGAGGCGCTCCGGAACCACGGCGGGAACCAGTCCGAGGCCGCCCGGAGCCTGGGCGGGATGAAGCGGACGACCCTCCTCTACAAGATCAAGAAGCTCGACATCCGCCCCGAGGAGTACGGCCCCACGTCTTCGTCGTAACCAAGGGCGGGTCCACGTACTACCTCACGACGGCGAAGCGCCCCTTCGCCACCGTCCCATCCGCCTCAATTGTGTAGAAGTAGATGCCGGACGGTATACGGGTCTTATGCTCTCCGAAACCGACCAGGGGGATCGCGTATTGCGAGGGATCTGCATGCGCAGCGTCCAACTCGGTACTCAAAAGGCGTCCGCGGATGTCGAATAGTTTCACGCGGACGGGGCCCGCGTGCGAGGTTCGGAAGTGCAAGGTCGCACTCGAAGTGGAAGGATTTGGAGACACGAGCACCCGGAGCCTGTTCTCGGCTCCAACGACCGTGAGGTTGGCACTCGTGCGAAATAGCGCTCCGGTAGGGAGCATCCCCTCCACGGACGCAACGACGGTTTCTCTTCCACTCACACCCGGCAACAACCTGGATAGATCGCCGACGGAGAAGGAGGCTTCGACCTCCGGTACACCATTGTCATCGGAATCCTCCACGGTCTCCGACGTTGGAAAGGCACGGATCCACTGTAGGGGATAATCTGGAACTGCGAGCCAGATGGCAGCCGGATCGACATCGTGCGCGCTGAACCCTGCGCCGGCCGGCTCGACGCGGATTCCGACTTTCGTCGTCGTCGCGCCGAGTGCAATCGCTCGGTGAGAGTTCGACGGGAACGCGCGGGCCTCGTGGTAAAACGGCCTTCCGCGCTTGTTGCGGAGAACACCGAGGTCATGAGAGCCGTAGTTCGCGCAGACCAAATCGTTCCGGCCATCTCGGTCGAAATCACCGATCGCGACTGACCAGGGAGCAGCGCCGCATCCGTAGTCGGTCCGCGAACCGAAGGTGCCGTCACCCTTTCCCAATAGCACTGAGATGACATTGGCTCCACTCGCCGCGGCCGCGATGTCCGCGATCGCATCTCCGTCTAGGTCTCCGACCGCCACCGAGTAAGAATTGCTCGCGGTCTCGTAATCCACCTTCGGCGCAAACTGCCCGCCGCCCATTCCGAGCATGACGCTCACCGAGCCCTCGAACTCACAGAGGGACGCATTGGCGCAGAGGATGTCCAGGTTACCGTCTTGGTCCAAGTCGGCAAGCGTGATACCTGTGGGATTCACACCCGCGGCGATTGTCATCGGCGGTTCCAAGGTGTGGTTCCCCCCACCTAGGTACGCAACTACGGCCCCATGGCCCGGCCGCGGCTCCCAGCTCGCGACCACAATGTCACTGCGGCCGTCATCATTGATATCGCCCACCGCCACGCCATCGAACGCTCGACCCTCCCCCCATTCCATTCCATTCGGAAACGAACCTGAGCCGTCCCCCGGATGAACCGAAAGCAGGTTCGTTCCGGACCCGCTCTTGCCGATGGCCGGCGCGGCCAAGGGCCTCGACGCCACCGCAAAACAGGCGCCCGACATGTCGCCTCTGCCTGCGACCAGATCCGGCTTGGCATCACCGGTCACATCGCCGATCGCAATCGCCAGATTCCCGAGACTCGTCTCGGATTCCTGGTGTGCCGAGAAGTCGCCCAATCCAGTTCCGAGAAGGACTGACAATGTTCCGACCTGATCGTAGTACTGGGACCAGTTGGCGGTGGCGATATCCGGCCACCGATCGCCATTCAGATCTCCTACGGCAATCTGGAACGGATTGGACCCCGTCTCCAACCTACGTGACGGACCGAATGCTCCATCCCCCAGGCCAAGACGAACGGAAACAAAATTGGCGTCGGGACCGGGCACGAATCCGTCGAATGCGGCGGCCGCGAGGTCCAAGGCGCCATCCCGGTTGAGGTCCGAGACCGAAGCGGCCGCTGCCGGAGCGCCGACGGGGTACGATGCCAGGTCTCCAAACGAACCATCGCCATTGCCGAGAAGTAGCGCGACACTCCTCGCCCGTGCTGCGGTGGCGGCGACGTCGGAAATGCCATCTCCCGTGAAGTCCCCGATCACGAGCCTGTACGAGTACGGGCCTGCGAGCGCCAGACGTGCGGGCGCGAAGGTCCCATCACCCTTTCCGGTGAGGATCGAAAGTTGATCGCCCTCGCCGCCCGAAACGAGGTCCGAACGCCCATCCCCATCGAGATCCGCTGCCGATAGGCCGAGCGGCATGGTTCCCGTCGCCCAGTCGACATTCGCCTCGAGCGCACCACCACCGCTGCCCAAGAGAATCGAGATCGTTCCGGCGTACGTGTTCGACGTGGCGATGTCCAGCGTCCCATCGCTGTTGAAATCGGCGCCCACGAGCGTCACCGGGCCCGGCCCCGTGGGGAACTCCCGCCGCGCCCCGAACGTTCCGTCCCCATGGCCGAGGAAGACCGTTACCGTGTTGTCGTACTCATTGGCGATCGCCAGGTCGAGCGTTTGATCAGCATCCAAATCCAAAAGTGCCACGCGCGGTTGCCGACCCGACTCCCACTCCGGCAGGGCTTCGAATGCACCGTTGCCCTGGTTCCGGAAGACGGCGATACCGCCCTTCCCACCCGGAGTGGCCGATGTTCGGGTCAGACCAACCACGAGATCCGGATACTGGTCCGTGTCGAGACGACCGACGGCAAGGGACGCCGCTGCATGAGGGAGCGGAAGCTCGGATTGCCTCGGGAAGCTGCCAGCGCCGTCGCCGTAGAGGATGAGAGCGCGCGGCACGTACTCGTCGACGATAACGAAATCCTCGCTCGCGTCTCCGTCCATGTCGCCGGACGCGAACAGCGTCGGCCTGGCGTCGAGCGGGAGATCGGAGCGGCCCTCGAACCCTCCTCCTGCGCGGCCCCATAGGATCGAAACGAAGCCCGCTGGTGGGTAAGCGTTATAGGAATAGTTCGGGACTGCGAGGTCGCGAAGCCCGTCTTCGTTCCAATCTCCCGAGGCAATCGCTGAGGGGTTCTGCGGAACGCCGTAAGTCAGGAAGGCGGAATCAAAGAGCGCCTCGCCAGCCTGTCCGGTTGATCCGGAGACCGAGATGGCAAGCAGAGCCGCAGGTAGAAAACGGTTGGGGCGCATGAATTCTGGGTCCGGCGTCTTGGCTCAGGAGAGTGACAACAATTCTACCATAGGGGGCGACGTCCAAGTGCCTGGGAGCCAAACGAACAAGCACGAACTCATGGGTCAGCGCTCGACGAGCTCGATTCAGACCGACCTGACGGGGTCTCCTTGACCCCCCGACACAAGCTCCCTATAATCGCGCGCCATGATCGCCCCACTGATGAAGGGCCTCTCCATCACGTTGTCGCACTTCTTCAAGAAGCCGGTCACGCTCAAGTACCCGGAACAGAAGATGAAGATGTATCCGCGGTTCCGGGGGCTCCACGAGCTGCACCGCTACGCGAACGGGCTGGAGCGGTGCGTCTGCTGCGGGCTCTGCGCCGCGGTCTGCCCCGCCGACGCGATCTACATGGAGGCGGCCGAGAACACGCCCACGCAGCGCTTCTCCGCGGGCGAGCGGTACGCGCGGCGCTACGAGATCGACATGCTCCGCTGCATCTTCTGCGGCTACTGCGAGGAAGCTTGCCCCGAGGACGCCATCTTCCTCGGACACAACTTCGAGCTTTCCGACTACTCCCGCGACGCATTCGTCTATTCCAAGGAGCAGCTCCTGGTCCCTGTGGGCATGACCCACACGCCCGGCATCGTGCGCGGCCGCTAGGCGGAGCGCCGAGAGCCGATGGAAGGCGGCTGGGCTCTCGCGATCACCTGCGGCGTCATCGCGGGCCTCGCGAACGTCCTCGGCGGCTGGCTCGCGGTCGGCCATCACGGCTGGGACCGCGTCCGCCAGGGCTACTTCATGGCGGCCGGCGCGGGCTTCATGCTCGCCGCCGTGTTCCTCCGCATCGTCCCGGAGAGCTACCGGCTCTCCCCGCGCGACGAGGCCTCCACGCTCACGGTCGGTGGGCTCATCCTGGCCGGATACCTCGTCGTCCACGCCGCGGAGCACGTCCTCGTTGGGCACTTCCACTTCGGCGAGGAGATCCATCACGAGCACTGGGTGGAGCCGGTCGTGGGCACGACGGCGCTCCTGGGGCTCGGGCTCCACACGCTCCTCGACGGCGTATCGATCGGCTCGGCCTTCCTGGTCGAGCCCTCGCTCGGAGTCCTGGTCGCGGTCGCGATCTTCCTCCACAAGATCCCGGAAGGATTCACGATCGGCTCGATCATGGTCGCCTCGGGGCGCACCCGCCGCCAGGCCATCCTGGCCGCCGTGTGGCTCGGCGTCGCCACGGTGGTTGGCGTGCTCACGATGTCGTTCTGGTCGGGGCTCGTGCGCTACGCCCTCCCGCTCTCCGCCGGGGCTGCCGTGTACGTCGCGGCGTCCGATCTCATCCCCGCGGTGAACGAGGCGAAGGGGGTCAAAGTGGCCCTGGGCGTCTTCGGCGGCGTGCTTCTCTTCTACCTCACGGAGACGGCCCTCCACCGCCTGGGGTTCTGATTGACGTCGCTCCATCCCGCTGGTAGCCTGGCCGTTCCAGCATCTCTGGGCCCTTCCGCGCATCCATCCGTGTAGGGTGGTTTGTGCGAACGTTCACAAGGGATCGGTGATCCAGAATGGGACTCGAAGAGCTCGTACCGGACGGAATCCTCACCACGACGGTCGAGAAGATGGTGAACTGGGCGCGGCGGTCGTCGATCTGGCCGGCCACGTTCGGGCTCGCGTGCTGCGCCATCGAGATGATGGCGACGAGCGCGTCGCGCTATGACCTCGCGCGCTTCGGCGCGGAGGTGTTCCGGGCGTCGCCGCGGCAGGCCGACCTCATGATCGTCGCGGGCCGGGTGAGCAAGAAGATGGCTCCGGTCCTGAAGCGCATCTACGACCAGATGCCCGAGCCCAAGTGGGTGATCTCGATGGGCGCGTGCGCCTCGTGCGGCGGCGAGTTCAAGGACTACGCCATCGTGCAGGGCGTCGACACGGTGGTGCCGGTGGACGTGTACGTTCCGGGTTGCCCGCCGCGTCCGGAAGCGCTGATCTACGGGATCATGAAGCTCCAGGAGAAGATCGACCGCGACCGGCTGAAGCGGAGCGACGAGCCGTCCGCCGGAGTCGCGCTCGCGCCGGCGCCCCCTCCGATCGGCGCCGTGAAGGGCTCCG
>DASTBC010000261.1 GCA_035712245.1 Candidatus Eisenbacteria bacterium | reverse complement strand
GCGGATCTTCGAGCGCTTCTACCGCGTCGACAAGGCGCGCTCGCGCGCCAAGGGCGGAACCGGCCTCGGACTCTCGATCGTGAAGCACATTCTCGCGCTCCACGACGGCGTCATCGAAGTGAAGAGCGCGGTCGGTCAGGGAAGCACGTTCCGCTTCGAGCTGCCGCGCCGAGCCACGTGAGACTCAGTCCGTCGTGCTGTAGATCTTGAAGCGCCCTTTGCGCTCCACCACCGAGCGCAGCCAGTGCATGCGCTCGAGCGCCCCGTCCTCACGGCGGGCGACCAGGACCAGCCGGTGGTGGAGCTTGAAGTTCTTGTAGACGGTGACCGTGTCCTGGGCCGGCTGGTTGCGCTCGAAGCGCACGAACTCGTAGGAGCGTCCGCCGTGGTCGCTGGTGGCGTCCCGGGTGCCGCTCATCAGCCGCACGTTGAGGACCCGCCAGCCGTCCTCCCAGGTGAGCCCCGTGGCCGGACGGCTCTGCGGGAACTCCCGCCACAGGATCTCCCGGAACTCGTCCTCGGTGACGCACAGCGCGAACAGGGAGTCGGCCGCCCGCTCGCCAAGGAACCGACACACCCTCCGGCCCACCTCGTCCAGGCTGTGCGCGCCGCCACCCAGCGGCTTCTTCACCCGCGGAGCATGGGTGCGACGCCCGATCCGGACCGACATCGACTCGGGATCGACGTTGGGATACCAGCCCGGAGACTGGCGCACCGACGTCGGTCGCGCTTGGGCCGTTTCCGCCGGCGGCTTCTGCGCCCCGAGGTGCCGCGGCGCGAGCGCGGCGCCGGCCACGATCACCGCCACGGCAAAGGTCGTGGCCCTCCGCAAGGTCGGCGCCGAGCGAAGGATCATGAGCCGTAGCTGAAGGCGAAGGAGTACGTCCGGCCCACGCGATACCCGGAGGACTCACGCTCGCCCTGCAGCGCCTGGATGCGCGGATCGAGCAAGTTCTTCGCCGAGAGCTTGAATCGATAGACGCGCAACACCGGAAACGTCGCGGTCACGTCGAGCGAGGCGGTGGGCTGGAGATAGACGTCGGGCAATGGCTCGATCGCGAGGGTCTGCAGCCGCTCGCCGACGGCGCTGAGGAGCACGGTCAGGTCGGTGCCGGTCGGGTTCGTGTAGCTCAATGCGCCGTTGACCAGGTAGTTGGCCTGACCCTGGAGCGGATGGGTCTCGGTCCCGATCTGCGACACCGATTGCTGCAGGTCGACCTCGGACTGGATGAAGGAGGCGTTGGCGTTCAGCGACAGCCTCTTCAACCGCCTCGAGAACCGTCCCAGGTCGGCGCGCGCCTCGAGCTCGATGCCTGCGTTGTGGCCTCTGTCCGAGTTGCGGGGCATCAGAACCGGTGGCACTCCGCCAACGATCGTCTGCTCGATCGGCCGGTGCAGCCGCTTGTAGAAGAACCCGGCGGCGACCACCTCGCCGAGGCCCGGGAAGGCCTCGACCCGGATGTCGTAGTTGTCCAGCATGGCTCGGTCGAGCTCGGTGTTGCCTTTGACCATCATGCCACCGATGTACTCGAGGAACGGGCTCGGCGACATCTCGTTGAGGTCCGGCCTCGACACGGTTCGGCTCGCGGCCAGCCTGAGGTGGATGTTCTCGGTCAACCCCAAGGTCAGGTTCCCCGAGGGCAGCCAGTCCCGCTCGTCGATCGTCCCCTCCGCGAGGGGGGTCTCGTCGAAGAGCGCGTGGCTGCGGACGTCCTGGAAGCCATCCTCGAAGCGGAGGCCGAGGTTGGCTCGCGCCCGCCGTCCCAGAGGGAGGTCCAGGCTCAGGAAGCTGGCCGCGATCGTCTGATCGGCGTCGTAGTTGTCGAGGCCCACGAGCGGGTCGTTGAGCGTGGCATCCTCCACGAAACCCGTGGTGCTCGTCCCGTCGTAGCCGTCCTCGGCGAAAAGCGACTCGGGAGGCATCTCGGTGTTCTGGCCGTCCTTGATGTAGAGGTTGAAGCGCCGGTAGAAGTAGTCGCGCTCCTTCACCTGGTGGTCGTAGCCGATCGACAGCTTGCCGTTCCCCCAGCCGCCCAGCCGATAGGGCCACGATCCCGATACCGTCGCGCCCCAGCCCTTGTCCTTCTGGTCGCCGAACTCGCGGGTGCCGAGTGTCCCCATCAGCCAGTGCGCGGTGTCTCCTTCGAAGTAATAGGTGCGGTCGTAGTTGTACTCGCGGCGATCCGGCTGCTGACGCCGCGCGCCCGAGAGGCCGAGCTTCCAGTCGACGTCCATGCCAAACAGCGCCGGGAGCTCGTGCTTCCCCTCGACGGTGCCCGCGAAGATGCTGCGCTGCACGTAGCTCAGCCGCGTGTTACGGCGGGTGATGTCCGAGTTGTGGTCGAGTCCTTCGTAGCGGCGCACTTCGTCATCGGCGCCGTTGGTCGCGATGCCGCGAACGTGCAGCGTGTGCCGGGGGGAGAGCCGGTAGCTCAGGGCCGAGAGTCCTCCGAGCAGCACCGACTCGGTCCAGCGGCTGACCGCGTAGTCGTAGAGCGTGTCCGTCAGGCTTCCCTGGAAGAATCGCTGGTCCTCCTCGGTGTGCTCGTAGGTCCGGTTGAGGCTGGTGGAAAAGACCATCCCGAGAGGCCGTCCGAATGCCTTCACCTCGTCGCCGTAGGTGAGCGAGTAGTTGGCGTTGGGCAACGCCTTCACCGCCGTTGGCGACCAGACGTTGCTGAAGCTCTTGCCCAACTCCGCGACCAGGGGGCGCGTGGCGGGCGTCTCGCGAGGGACGACCACGCCGTCGACGGCGACCGGCATCGACCGATGATCCGAGCCGAAGCCGAAGATGTCCGCCCGCGTCGCCTGGTAGGTGGCCCGGTCCTCGAAAGTGAGCCCTTCGACGAATCCCTGCGAGAACGAGTACGACCATGTGCGGCGGCCGGGGAAGTCCTTGGTGCGGACCTGCACGTCGCCACCGCCGAACTCGCCGGGACGATCGGCGGTGTAGGTCTTCTGCACGACCACGTGGTCGAGCAGGTTGGCCGGCAACAGGTCGAGCGGGACCACTCGCTTGTTCTGTTCAGGGCTCGCGAGGCGCACGCCGTCGACCTCGGTGGAGCTGTAGCGCTCGCCGAGGCCGCGCACGAACACGTACTTGCCCTCCGAGATGGACAGCCCGGTGACGCGCCGCAGCACCTCGGCCGCGTCCTTGTCGGGAGACTTCCGTACCTGCTCGGAGCTCACGCCGTCGCTCACCGATGAAGCTCTCCTGCGAGCCGAGAGCAATGCCTTCTCGGTGTTGAGCAAGGCCTTGGCCTCGACCACGACCTCTTCCTGTTGAATGGCCTCGGGCGTGAGTCCGGTGCTGAACGGAAGCAGCTCGCCGGCTTTGATCACGAGCCCCTCCACGCGCTTGGGCGCGTAGGACATCATTCGGATGAGGAAGGCGTAACGGCCGGGCGCGGCCTCGAGGAGGAAGGTGCCGTCCGCGTTGGTCTGCGCGCCCACCTTGCGCATCGTGGTGTCGGTCGGGATCAGGACGACGTCCGCGAATCCGATCGGCTCACCCGAATCGGTCGCCACGATCCTGCCCTGGATCTTCCCGGTGTCGGCCGCCCGAGCGGAGGGAAGCGCCAGGAACATGAGCGCCAGTCCGCACAGGACCCAAGCACACGTGCGTTCGAAGGGGAGAACGCTCATCAATCGACCCGAGTGATCTTGCCGGTGGTCTGCTGATCACCGGCGAGGACCCTGTAGAAGTACATTCCGCTCGGCGTTTCGCGATCCATCGACCACGACACCGTGTGCGGGCCGGCCGCCATCTGGCCCTTCGCCACGGTCTGGATGTGGCGACCGTCGGCGGAGTAGATCTCGACCGAGACCGGCCCCGACTGCGGAAGCGAGAACGAGAACGTCACCTTGTCGCGGAAGGGATTGGGCGCGCTGCGGGCGACGAAGACGTTGCCGCCGGAGATCGGGGACTCGATGCCGACGGCGCCAGGGCAGAACACCGCCGGCGCTGCCGGGGGCGCCGCGCAGTGCGCATCCCACGTCGCCTGGTCGCTCACGCGCGCGCCGAAGCCGTTGAAGTTGTAGACGATCGAGTTGTAGACGCTGTACGCGGTGCCGCGGCGCATCTCGGCGCCCTGCGCCGCTGCGGTGGCGCCAAACCCCGGCCCGCGGCGCTTGTCGCCAATCAGCGTGAAGTTCGCCACCTGGATGGCCGATCGTCCGGCACACTGCGTCTCGTTGAAGTTGAACTCGTTGTTGTCGGCCTCGAGGCCGCGCTCGCCGAACTGCGTGCCCGCCGGCGCCAGCCTGGGATCGATGCGGACGATCACGAACTGAGCTTTCGCGCGGGCGCCGAGCTGGGTGTCGAACCCGTCGTCGGTGCCGTCGACCGCGAGCAGGTGAGTGAGCCGCATGTCGCCGCCGAACAGCTCGAAGCCATCGTCGGCACTTTGGAAGGACTCCAGGAAGTCCGCGCGGGTGGAGCGTCCGCACGCGTTCCACGTGAAGGAGTTCAGCTCGTTGTTGGGTGTGATCTGGCGGCCCGCGAACTCGACGCGCACGTAACGGAGACAGCCGGACCCGTCCGTGTCGTCGTTCCCGCCGTAGTGTCCGATCGCGCCGCCTTCGGACTGCGCCGAGTCACCCAGACACGAGTTCACGACGTTGGTCCTGGCCCGGCCCAGCAGGGCAATGCCGCCTATGTCCCCGCGCTGCATGTTGCCGTTGCCCGCGTTCGAAGTGATGACGATGGGCGCTTCCCTGGTGCCGATGGCATGAATGGAGCCGCCTCGGTGGACGATGATCGTTCCCAGGGTCGCGACGTCCTCGAGAATCACGACGCCCGGTGGGATGCTGAGCGATGCCTGGCTTCTGATCCGGAGCGATCCGCGCACTTCGTAGTTGCTGTCCGGAGACCAGGTGCGGTGCCCGAGGATGCTGATGTTGTTGTAGATGGCGAGCGGTTTGGTGTAGTCGATGTCGGTGCGATTCGCGCCGGTCGAGTCGTAGTAGGTCCAGCCGAGCGTCCAATCGTCCATGCCGGGGCTGCCGCCGATCGCGCCCTTGTAGCAGGTCTGCTTGAAGAAGCCGTCGTTCGGAACCACGACGGCGTTTCCGAATGCCGGGCTGCCGGGAGCAGGCTGCCAGTTCGGCTTCACGTTGGGCTGGTAGACCGCGGCCGACAGCAGCGGGTTCTGATACGAGTTGTGCGGGTATGTCGTACCGAACAGCGTGGACGCGGTGAGTCCGGCGCAGGCGGGTCCCGCGGAGGTCCCCGAGAATTGCCCGACCAGCGTTCCCGAAGCGTTGTTCTCGTAGAAGATCGTCCCGTCGATCAGGAGCTGAGCCGAAGCCCCGCTCGCCGTCGTGGCCACCAGGCCGAGCGCAATCAATCCGCGCTTGAGTCCCGCCATTGCATCGCTTGCGGCATTTCGCATGAAGCCTCCAGGTCGGCGTCTGAGAGGGATTCCAATGACGCGACGAAGGCTAGGCGATGGATCGGGACGAGCCCGTGACTGCGATGTAAACAGCCGCGAAAAAACTTGTGTGTTGCCGAAACGCGAGATGTGTTGCCGAACTCATCGGAGGCGAGATTCAATTTCGCCCGCCTTCATGGCGCCTTAACGTCGCCGTAACGCGCCCGGTTCTACCCTGATGGCCGACGCAGCAGGCCGTTGAAACAGGTTGCGTCTGCGAACTGGGCCAATTCCGAGATGCGAATCACACGCGCGATGGAGGCGAACTCGTTCGACTCGCTCCACGGCTGCGTGGCGCGTCGAGGGCTGGCCTGGCGTCTTTCCGGCCGTAGTCCTCGAGCGTCGACCAGAAGGAGGCGCGGGTGGAGATCTTGGAAGCTTCGATGATGCGTCTCGCGCGGGGCCGTGGTCGGCCCGCGCTCATGCGCCCCGACGCGGTGCTGGACAAGATCCGCCGCATCGCGAGCGAGAACGGCCTCTACCGCGTTCATCGGACGCACAGCAGCCTCTACGCGCGAGCCCGGCGACAGTTCGGCTCGTGGGAGGGGGCGGTCAAAGCGGCCGGAATCGATTACCGGGAGGCGTTGACGGTCGCCCGGCGCCGCTCCCTCGAGACCCGCCGCCGACTGCGCCGCCAGCGCATCCGTGAGCATCCCTGACCGCTCCAGGGGTCCGACTTTCGGCAATCCGAATTTACCTGGCGGAAACAGGCCAGTGAGTTTTTGGCAACCCGAAGCCGAATAGCGTCAACTCTGATCGATGCTGCGGCCCGGACCGGGAAGGACCCGGAGTGCGGGCCAGCGGTCGCACGAGGGGGGACGCCTTGGAGACTCGGAGCGTCGCGATAGGGATAGCGTTCGGCCTGCTGGCGCTCGGAGCGTGGGGCATGCCGGCGCGGGCTCAGGAAGACACGACGAGCGCGCAGCCATCTGACCCGGAAGCGCGACTGAGCGAACTCGCCTCCCAGATCGAGGGTATGACGGAGCAAGTCCAGACGCTGCAGAGCGACACGGACAAGCTCAAGCGGTTCAAGTTTTCGGGATACGTTCAGGCGCGCTGGGAGACCGCCGAGAACTCCACGGACTCGGTCCGGGTGAGCGGGTCACCGGCCACGGTGACCCCCGCCAACATCAGCCGCTTCTACATCCGACGCGCCCGGCTGAAGCTCACATACGACGCCAATCCGCTGAGCCAGGCCGTGGTCTATTTCGATGGCGGCACCGACCGCACCATCCGGTTGCTCGAGGCCTACCTACAACTTCTCGATCCCTGGACGGTCGACCACCGGAACCAGCTCTGGGTGGGACAGATGAATGTTCCCTTCGGCTACGAGCTCGAGCGGTCCTCGAGCCTCCGGGAGCTGCCCGAGCGCTCGCGCGCGGAGAACGTGCTGTTCCCAGGCGAGCGTGACCGCGGGATCAAGATGGTCAATCCCTGGTCTCCTCAGCTCGAGACCGTCCTGGCCGTGCTCAATGGTGGCGGCATCAACCATCCCGATTTCCCGAACACCGATCCGACCATGATGAAGGACTTCGTGGGCCGCGCGCGCGTGTCGCTGGGGGTCTTCGACGCCGCGGTCTCCTACTACGGCGGCGACAACACCACGCCGCTGACCGGTCCAGACGTGGAGACCGACAAGACGCGCCTCGGCTTCGACGCACAGTTCATCTATGAGCTCCCGAGGCTTGGTGGCGGGACGCTGCGCGGAGAGTCCTACATCGGCGAAAACGTCAACGCCGACTCCGTCCGCGTGCTCGTCGTGCCGCCCACCAGCGGCAATCCGGTCACGCTGCTTCGCCCGGGCGCGGATCCTTCGCACCTGGCGACCGACTTCCTTGGGTGGTACGTGATGTGGGTCCAGAACCTGGGCGAGAAGGTCCAGGTGGCCGCGCGCTACGACACCTACGATCCCAACGTCGATCGCGACCACGACCAGTTCGAGCGGGTCAGCCTGGGCATCAACTACTTCTACGACGGCTTCACCCGCATCACCGCCTCCTACGACATTCCCAAGACGGACGTCTCGGTGGGTGGCGGAGAGTTCGTCGATCCCAAGGACAACCTCTGGACGATCCAGTTCCAGCACAAATTCTAGGAGGTAGGAAGATGCGCTTCATTCGCCCGCTCATATGGGTCGCGGTCCTGGTGGCCGGGGCCGGCGCCGCTCACGCGGCCCGCGGGATCACGGTCAAAGGCTCGGACACGATGGTGATCCTCATGCAGCGTTGGGCTGAGCAGTACATGACCTCTCACCCCGGAAGCGTGGTTCAGGTCACGGGTGGCGGCTCGGGGACCGGGATCGCCGCGCTCATCAACGGCACGACCGACGTCTGCATGGCTTCGAGGCCGATGAAGGAAGACGAGAAACGAAAGCTGCGCGACCGCTTCCAGACCATGGGTGTGGAGATCCCCGTGGCGAAGGACGGTCTGTCGATCTACGTCCACGCCTCCAATCCGATTCAGTCGCTCACCTTGGCCCAGCTGCGCAGCATCTATACGGGCGCGGTGACCAACTGGAAGCAGGTCGGGGGTCCCGACGCCCTGATCACCCTCTACAGCCGCGAGAACAGCTCCGGCACCTACGTCTACTTCAAGGACAACGTCCTGCTCGGCCGCGACTACTCGGCGCGTTGCCAGACGCTGCCCGGCACCGCCGCGGTGGTCAACGCCGTGGCGAAGGATCCGAAGGGCATCGGCTACGGTGGCGCGGCCTACGGGAAGGGAGTGCGCGAGCTGGCGGTGAAGAAGGACGATCCTTCGCCGGCCGTGGCTCCGAGCGCGGCCACCGTGAAGGACGGGAGCTATCCCATCACGCGCTATCTGTATCTCTACACCCGCACGCGCCCGTCGGGCGACTTGAAGAAGTTCACCGACTGGGTGCTCTCCGCGGAGGGGCAGCAGCTGACGACGCGCGTCGGCTACTTCCCCGTCAACTGAGGGAACGTCGAAGGGAGTGGGCATGACGAAGGCTGCAAGCATCACACTCGCCACCGGGATCGCGGCGCTCGCCCTGGCCAGCTGCTCGCCGCGTCAGGGCGGATCCCTGACGCTCAAGGGCTCCGACACCATGGTGATCCTGGGCCAGCGCTGGGCGGAGGCTTACATGAAGGCTCATCCCGGAACGGTGGTCCAGGTGACGGGAGGCGGATCGGGCACCGGGATCGCGGCGCTGATCAACGGCACCACCGACATCTGCATGTCGTCGCGTCCCATGAAAGAGGAGGAGCGCGCGCAGATCGCGCAGAAGTTCGGATCTCCGCCGCAGGAGATCGC
>DASTBC010000260.1 GCA_035712245.1 Candidatus Eisenbacteria bacterium | reverse complement strand
ACGACAAGGACCGCGAGCACCCACAGCAGTTCCTCGAGCCGACTCATGGCTCCTCCAACGTGAAGATTACGTCGAGGTCTTCGGTTGGGTGTCTCCCTCGTCCTTCGGCGCCGCGTAGAGCTCTCCCACCGTGAACTTCTTCGGCTTCTTCACGTGGATGTACGCCGTGTTGCCCGCCGCCGCGCCCTCGCTGCACGCCGTGATGAGGAGCTTGTACTTCCCGGGATAGGTCGCGATGTCCCCGCAGCAGAAGACGCCGGGGATGTTCGTGTTCATCACGTTGTCGACCTGGATCTGCGTTCCCGAGAGCGTGAGCCCCCACTGGCGCACGATCTTCGTGTCCATGAGGTAGCCCACGTTGATGGACACGACGTCGATGGGAAGCTCCTCGCTCTCGCCCGTCTTCTTGTTCCGGACGACCACGGACTCGACGCGGCCATTCCCGCGGATCTCCACGGTCTCGGTCTCGAGCATGGCGCGGATGGGGGAGGCGAGCACGTCCTCGACGTAGCCGTCCATCCCCTGCCACTTGTCGAGCATGTGGATGAGCGTGACCTGGGCCACCTCCTTGATCGAGAGCGCCGACTCCAGAGCGCTGTCGCCGCCGCCGATCACGAGGACTCGTTTCCCGCGCGACTCCTCGACGTCGGGCATGCCGTAGTACACGCCGCGCCCGCGGAGCTCCGCCTCGCCGGGTTTCCCGATCTTCCTCGGCTCGAACGCGCCGCCCCCGGTCGCCACGATCACGCTCCGGGCCTCGTACTCCCCCTTCGTGGACGTCACCCGGATGAGATCCGCCGCGTCGTCCCGCGCGATCATCGTGACGTGCTCGCCCTCGCGGATCTCGGATCCCATGTGGCGCGCCTGCTCCACGAAGTTCTTCCCGAGGTCCTCGCCCATGACGTAGGTGTAGGAGGGCATGTCGTGGACGGGCTTCTTGGGATAGAGGGACGCCAGCTGCCCGCCGGCCACGGCCGTCTCGAGGAGGAGCGTGGACATGCGGCGCATGCGCGTGAAGAGGGCCGCGGAGAGGCCGGCGGGTCCGGCCCCGATGATGAGCACTTCCCAGATCATGCGGTCGTGGCGCCCTCGGGCTGGAGCGAGCGGGAATCGCCGGGAGGATAGCACGGGGCGGCGCGCGGCGGCGGGACACCGCGCGGACTTCTCGCCACGCGCCGGGAGTGCTACGCTCGCACGCCTATGGAGCGCTCACCCGTCCCCGTCCTCGCGCTCCGCGCCCCCAAGGTCCCGCTCCTCTCCCTCGACACGGTCTGGTTCCAGGTCGCGGGCACGCTCTGCAATCTCGCCTGCCGCCACTGCTTCATCTCGTGCGGACCGGGGAACCGGTCGCACGAGATGATGTCCCGCGCCGAGGTCGGACGTTATCTCGTTGAAGCCGCGGACCTGGGCGTGAAGGACCTCTACTTCACCGGGGGGGAGCCCTTCCTGAACCGGGAGCTCCCGGGAATCCTGGAGGACGCCCTCCGGATCGCGCCGGTGACCGTGCTCACGAACGCGACCCTGATCGACGATCGGCGCGCGGAGGAGCTGGCAACGCTCTCGCGAGGCGCCCGCTACTCCTTCGAGGTGCGCGTCAGCCTGGACGGCCTCACCCCCGACACGAACGATCCGATCCGCGGGGAAGGCTCCTTCCGGACCACGATCCGGGGCGTCGAGGCCCTCCACCGCGCGGGGTTCCTGCCGATCCTCACGGTCGCGCAGACCTGGTCCGACGAGGAGGACGCGGCGCTTCGCGAGCGCTTCCACGCGCTCTTGCTCGAGCTCGGCATCACGCGCCCGCGCGTGAAGGTGCTGCCGCTCTTCCGCGTGGGACGCGAGACGGAGCGCACCCGAGGGTACGCTCCCGACGAGGTCCTCACCGAGGAGCACGTGCTGGGATACGACTTCTGGAACCTCCAGTGCTCCACGAGCCGCATGGTCACGAGCCGCGGCGTCTTCGTGTGCCCGATCCTGATCGACCATCCCGCGGCGCGCATGGGGTCGACGCTCGCCGAGACCCTGCGCGCGTTTCCGCTCGCGCACGGCGCCTGCCACACCTGCTGGGCCACCGGCGCGTCCTGCCGGAATTGAGGAGCCGCCCGACGTGACGAACCCGGACCTCGTGCTCGACGATCCCGCGCTCGAGGGCCCGCTCGCGTTCGTGGGCGGACCCTACGGGAACGATCGCGCGCTCCGGGCCGTGCTCGACGACGCGATGCGGCGCGGCGCCGCGCGGATCTTCTGTCTCGGGGATCTGGGCGGCTTCGGGCCCCACCCCGAGCGGATCCTGCCGCTCCTCGACGAGTTCGAGGTGACGGTCCTGGCAGGGAACTACGACCTGGCGCTCGCGGAGCGCCGGGGGGACTGCGGGTGCGGGTACACGCATCCCGACGACAACCGCTTCGCCCGGGTCGCGTACGCGTACACGAGCCGCCGCACGTCCGACGCGGACCGGGCCCGGTTCGGGACGCTGCCGCGTCACATCCGCTTCACCCGCGAAGGCGTCCGGTATCTCCTCTGCCACGGCTCGCCGCGCCGCGTGAACGAGTTCCTCTGGGACTCCGCTTCCTCCGACGCGTTCCTCGAGCGCGCGGCTCGCGACGCGGGAGCCGATCAGATCTTCTGCTCGCACACCGGCCTCCACTGGCAGCGCGCGCTCCCCTCGGGCGCGCGCTTCGTCAACGCGGGCGCCGCCGGCCGCCCCGCGAACGACGGACGCCCGGACGCGTGGTATGCATGGCTTCCCGCCGACTCTCGCGACGCGGAGTTCCTCGCCGTGCCGTACGATCACGATGCCGTCGCGGAGGAGATCGAGCGGGAAGGGCTACCGCCGGAGTTCGCGAGGACGATCCGCACGGGGTGGTGGACGACGTGTCTCGAGATCCTGCCCGCGAAGGAGAGACTGCGGGGACGGCACTAGCGTGACCGTCGCGCGCGTCCTGCGCGAATACGGGACCCAGGTGTGGGGCTCGGGACGGAACCCGCGGCTCTATCTGTGGGGGATGCTCCTCGTCGGATTCGGGCAGACGATCTTCACGCTCCTCTTCAACCTGTACCTGCGGTCCCTCGGGATCGCCGACTCCACCATCGGGCAGGTTCTCTCGAAGGTCTCGCTCGGAGCGGCGATCGCGGCGCTTCCGGCGGCGTTCCTCTTCCGACGGCTCCCCGCGCGGATCCTCCTCGCCGGCGCCGCCGCGCTCGCCGCGCTCGGCGTCGTGTTCCAGGCGACTGTCACGGCGCCGGAGCTCCTCCTCACGGTCGCGTTCCTCTCGGGGATGGTGCTGACCGTATTCCGGCTCTCGATCGCGCCCGTGATCATGCGGGAGGGCGCGCCGGCGGCCCGGCCCTTCCTCTTCAGCGCGTCCTTCAGCGTCTTCTTCTTCTCCGCGATCGTGGGATCCGCCGTCGGCGGCGCGCTCCCGCATGCGTTCCTCGCCGTGACCGACTCGAGCCGGCTCGCGCTCCGGCTGAGCCTCTTCGCCGCCGCCGCGATCACGCTCTCGGGAGTGATCCCTTTCGCCGCGATGCGCGAGCGCGAGGGCGGCGAGCCGCCGCCGCCGGGACCGCTCGAGCAGCTGCGCGAGCTGGCCGAGATCGACTGGAGGCTCCATTTCAAGCTCATCCTCCCCTCCACGCTGATCGGGCTCGGCGCGGGACTCATCATTCCGTTCCTGAACCTCTACTTCCGGGATCGCTTCGGCCTGAGCGAAGCAGAGATCGGGCTCCTCTTCGCGGTGATGCAGGGATTCATGGTGGTCGGCAATCTCTTCGGCCCCGAGGTCTCGCGCCGCCTCGGCCTGGTGCGCGGCGTGGTGGTGACGCAGCTCGCCTCGGTGCCGTTCATGCTCGTGCTCGCGCTCTCCACGTTCTTCCCTCTCGTCGCGCTCTCGTTCTTCATGCGAGGCGGCCTCATGAACATGAACCAGCCCCTGAGCTCCCACTTCGCGATGGAGGTCGTGCCGCCCCGCGACCACGCGATCACGAACAGCCTTCTCTCCCTCTCCTGGTTCCTCGCCTGGAGCGTCAGCGCGGACATCGGCGGGCACCTGATCGAGCGGAAGGGCTACGCGGAGCCCCTCCTCATCGCGGCCGCGCTCTACGTCGTGGCCTCGGTCCTGTACTGGCTCTTCTTCCGGAACGAGGAAGAGGCGAGGGTCCCGAGAGCCGAAGTCGAGATCCCCGAGGCCTGACCCGGCGCGCCGAGAGGCTCTCCCTTGCCGGGCTTCCCATTCACACCTCGACGTCGTACCATCTTCGGTCCGTTCCGCCGACTTTCCCTGTCCGGCGGCCGGGCGGTCCCGACATCCTGTGGAGCCTCCGCGCGTGAAAACTTCATCCGAGCTGGCCGACCTCATCCCCCATCCTGTGTGGACCGCCGGCGCCGACGGGCGCGTCGAGTTCGTGAACGAGCCGTGGCGGACCGCGACGGGCATGGACGCGTCCCGCGCGGCGGGTGACGGCTGGATCGAAGCGGTTCACCCCGAGGACCGGAACGCCGTCCGGGATCTCTGGAAGCGCAGGCTGCGGGACGGGCGTCCCCTCGAACGCGAGGCGCGGCTTCGAGCCGCCGACGGAACCTATCGCCGCTTTCTCCTGCGGGGCGCGCCGCTCCGGAGCGGGGACGGCTCTCCGTGCGGCTGGATCGCGACCTGGACCGACATCGAGGACGTGAAGCGAGCGCAGGACGCGCTCGAGGAGCGCGACCGCCGCAAGGACGAGTTCATCGCGAATCTCGCGATCGAGCTCCGGAGGCCATTGGCCCCGATCCGGAGCTCGCTCGACATCCTTCGCATCGCGGGGGGAACCGGAGCGGCGGCGGACCGGGCGCAGTCGATCATGGAGCGGCAGCTCGCCACGCTCGTGCGGCTCGTGGACGACCTCCTCGAGATCCCGAGGTCGTCGGGCATGCCCACGGAGCTGCGGCGCGAGCGCGTCGATCTGCGCGCGGTGATCCACGTGGCCGTCGAGACCAGCCGGCCCCTGATCGAGTCCGCCGGGCACCGGCTTCACGTCACGGTGCCGCCGGAGCCTCTCACCATGAGCATCGATCCGGTGCGGGTCGCGCAGGTCATCTCCACGCTGCTCGGTAACGCCGCCACGTTCACGCCTCCGGGCGGCGAGATCTGGCTCACGGCGCAGGACGAAGCGGATGACCGGGTGATCTCCGTGAGGGACACCGGCGTGGGGCTCGCCCCCGAGGCGATCCCGAGCATCTTCGAGCTCTTTGCACCCGCGGAGCGGCGTCATCCCGTCGGGCAGGGAAGTCTCGGGATCGGCCTCGCCCTGGCCCGATCGCTGGTCGAGAAGCACGGCGGCAGGATCGAGGCGCGCAGCGAGGGCCGGGGGAAGGGGAGCGAATTCGTGGTCCGCCTCCCCCGCCTCGCGGAGCGCAGGTCCACGCCGACGGCGCCGCCCATCGCGTGGTCCGGGATCCAGGGCCTCCGGGTCCTGGTCGTGGACGACAGCCGCGATTCGGCGGACAGCCTCGGGATCCTGCTCCGGCACCTCGGCGCCGAGACCCAGGTCGTCTACGACGGGCTCTCGGCCCTCGAGGCGATGCGCGGGTTCCAGCCTGCCGTCGTGTTCCTCGACATCGGGATGCCGGGGATGGACGGGTACGAGACGGCGCGCCGGATCCGCTCCTCTCCCGAGGGGCGAGAGATCTCGCTCGTCGCCCTCACCGGTTGGGGCCAGGACGAGGATCGCCGCCGATCCAAGGCGGAGGGCTTCGCTCGGCATCTCCTGAAGCCCGTCGACGCGGACGCGCTCCGCGCGGTGCTCCTGTCGTTCGAGGCGCCGCGCCGGGAGGGAGCCGGCGGTATCTCCCGCTGACGAGCCGAAAGTCTCGGTCCAACAATAGCTTGTAACTACTGCAAGGCAGCCCCGTCGCCCGCCGATTCCCCCACAACCCCCAGTCAAGTTCCGCCCCCTCGATGCCGATCATAAGCCGGAGCGCGGGTGGACCCTCGCGCCACGGACGGCATGCACAAGGGTCCCGGTGGGTTGCTGGGCGGAGGTCAGGTTTTCCCAAAACGGAGGGGGAAGCACATGAAGCGGATTCTTGTTCTCGCGACGGTGTTCTGCGTGGCCTTTGCTGCCCAGGCGAGCGCGGGCCCGGTCGGCACGCTCGAGTTCAACCTCGGATACGCCAAGTCCTCGACGGAGGTCATGCCGGACGAGTCCTGGGGCGGCGGCCTCGCGTTCGGCGCCGGCTACTTCCGCTCGGCTTCCCCGACGATCCAGTGGGGCGTCGAGGCTTCGTATGACAACCTCGGCTCGCTCGAGTACGACAACGGCAACACGCCGGACAACACGACTTCGGGCAAGGTGTTCCGTGTGAGCCCGGAGGTCCGGATGAACTTCGGCAGCATGGTCGGCCCGAACTTCTTCGCCCAGGGCGGCGTGGGCCTCTACAACGTCTCGTTCAACATGGAAGACAGCGTCATCGGCGACCTGGACGACAGCTCGTCCGAGGTCGGCTTCAATCTCGGCGCCGGCGTCGGCTTCCCGGTCGGCCCGTCGACCCGCATGAACGTCTCGGGCCAGTACCACTCGGTGGCGACCGAGGGTGAGAGCACCAACTATCTCGCCTTCCGTGCCGGCATCGGCATCGGCCTGTAAGCACGTTCGATTCGAAGCATTCGGACGGGGCGGCGCCTCCACGGCGCCGCCCCGATTCATTGCGCGGTCCTGGCCCCCGGCGGTCCTTTTTCGATCACGAACCGTCGACGGATGCCGAT
>DASTBC010000259.1 GCA_035712245.1 Candidatus Eisenbacteria bacterium | reverse complement strand
GATCCACTCGTACTGCCGGAAGTACCCGTACCGAAGCCCAAGGCGCACGGGTTTGCCCGGATACGAGATCATCCAGCGGGTGCTCGCCTCGTTGTGGCGAAGCCCGCTCAGGGACGCGGACCAGGTGCGGTTGAAGACGTTGTTCGGGTCCGTCTCGGACGGGAACGGGTTCATGTAGAACTGCGGCGCCCAGTTGACGCGCGCGATCGTCTCTCCGTCGTGCGAGCGGTGGCGGCCGTCGATGATGCCGTGGAGCCAGTCGCCCTTTCGGACACTCAGTGCCGCGCCGTACGCCACCTGCGGGCGGTCCCAGTCGTACTCGTCGTCGTTCAGCGGCGTCACGCTTCGCCCCGTGACGTTGTGCGCCACGTACTGAGCCCACGCGGAGAGGCTTGCCATGCGGCTCGCGACCGGGAGCACCCAGAGGGCCCCTCCCGTCAGCTCCGCCGCGTCGCTCGACACGTCGAGGTCGTACGGATCCAGGACGCGCCGGTCCTCGCTCTCGTGCCGGTACCCGAAGCGGCCGCCCAGCGTCAGGCCGTCGGCGAAGTCGCGGGCGTACGAGACGCCGAACCACGGACTCTGGACGCCGGCGCCGAAGGTCTGGTCCGCCGGCTCGGGCGAGAGCGTGGGCGACACCGGGAGGTCGAAGTCGCGGATGAACCGGCAATCGTCCGGAGTCGGACACGGCGTGTCGTGACGGCTCGAGGAGACCGAGCTGTAATCGATGTCGACTCCGATGGCCCACTTCTTCCCGTCGGGCCGGAACTCTCCGTGCATTGAGGCGCCGCGCTGCACCGCGCTGTTGCTCTGGCCGTAGTACGTGTCCTCGAAGTCGGCGTACGAGAACGGCGTCTCGACGACCGAGCTGTCCCGGGAACGCAGGATTCCGGCCGGGTTCCGGCCGTAGCCGTAGGGATCGATCCGCATCTGATCGTCCCAGGTCGCGACCTCGATGGCCCCCATGCCCCGCAGCCGCGTCGAGGCCTGGCCGGCGTACGCGTCGAGCGGCGTGTAGTGGAGCCACGCGTCGACGACCTGCGCGCGCGCGGGCGGAACGAGCAGGAGGCCCGCGGCGAGGAGGAGAAGAAGCGATACAGAGACGAACGCGTGGAGCGGGCTCCACGCCGGAACGCGTGCGGTCACGGAACACTCCCTGGAAACTCGCGGCGAACGGTTCATGTCCGGCTCACGGAGCGGTCGGGTCGAGATAGATGGGAACGAGTCCCGACCGGCTCACGGCTTTGGTGCGCCCCTCCATGATCGTGACGCGCATGACGTAGCGCCGCCCGGGCTCAAGGTGCACGTCGTCAGGCCGGGGAGGGTCCGGTACTCCGTCACCGTCCTCGTCATCAGGCCGCGTGATCAAGTCACGTCTCACCTCGAGCGCCCACTTCCCTCCGATATAGCTCGCCTTCGCGAGCACGTCCGACTGGCTCCCTGTTGCGACTCTAAGTCGATACGAAGGAACGTAGTCACCCGGATTCCAAGACTTCTCGAACTGGGAGGCGTCATCGAGCCGGATGGGGTTCAGAGTCTCGCATCTGGCCAGGACCTTGGAGACGCTGTTCCAGACCACATACTCCACCGGCTTCCCGCGGTTCAATCGTGAATCACGGGTCCCCTTGTCGGTGATCTTGGCCGGAACACTGGAACCAAGAGCGTGGTTCGGGACGAATGGCAAGCTATCGGTATCAGTGACGGCTCCCCCGCCAGTGTCGTAAGAGTCCACCATGGTGGAAGCGCTCGGGTGAAGATTGGCTCCGAAGGCGTCACCGTCCTGTTCCGCGCCCTGCCACTCGGTAGGATTGACGGGTGATGCAAAGTCCGTGGTGCTCGCCCCCCAACGCCAGACGTCCTTCGGGTAGGAGCCCAGGTCATCCGAGAAGAGCTCGATCGTCAGCTCATCCTCTTGGAGGTCGGAGCGTCGCCACGACTCCTCCCGGACGAGCCGGTTGTCCGTCGCGCAGTCGAGCGTGTCCGTTGGGGAGACGACGTCCACATTCGTGACGAGCGGCTCTTCAAAGCGGTCCTCGGTGAGATCCGGCCACTGGAGCAGGAAGAAGATCCCGTCGGGAGCGCCGAACTCGTCGAGCGTCCACATACTGCGGACCGACACGTAGTAGCTGGCGCCCTCGCCGGAGACGCCCTCCATCAGCACGATGGAGGGGTCACCGGTGACGTTCCACTCGATGTCCGTCACGCGGCCGTCGATCAGCAACTCGCGAGACTCTTCGCCGGGCGAGTTGAGGAATTTCTCGGAGGTCCGAACGGCGACGATGTCGCTCTTCGGATTCGGTTGCGTGAACTCGGACTCACCGCAGGAAAGGGTCCCCGCGGTCGCGATGGCAATAAGAATCCCTGCACGAATCGACTTCGATGAAATCATCTATAGGCCTCGGATCACACGGACCTAAGGGGGGGATCGCGTCGTAGGTTACGAACCACCGCTCGGACCTGTCAAGCGAAATTGCCCCTCTTCCATGAGCGCTAACGGCTTAGCGGAACAGCACCAGCCGGAGCGACTGTCGCACTCCACCCGCTTCCACGTAAAGAAAATAGACGCCGCCACCCCGTGAGCCGCCGCGCGCCGGAGTGCCGTCCCACGACCACTCGAGCGATCCGGACGCGGGCACGTCGAGCTTCCACGCGCGCACCTCCCGTCCCGCGACGTCCACGATCCGCGCGTTCGCCACCGAGCCCCCGGCGGCGCGGAGGTAGAGACGGACGGAGCCCGACG
>DASTBC010000258.1 GCA_035712245.1 Candidatus Eisenbacteria bacterium | reverse complement strand
CGGAGCCCCGACCGCGTGCGCGATCTCGTGCACCGCGCCCCCGGACGCGGCGTGCAGGTCATCATCGCCGCGGCCGGCATGGCGAACCACCTGGCCGGAACCGTGGCGGCGCACACGTTCCTTCCCGTGATCGGCGTTCCGCTCGCGGGGTCCGCGCTGCAGGGAATGGACGCGCTCCTCTCGACCGTACAGATGCCGGCCGGCGTGCCGGTCGCGACGGTGGCGATCGGCTCGGCGGGCGCCAAGAACGCCGCCGTCCTCGCGGTCCAGATCCTCGCGCTCGCGCATCCGGACCTCCAGCTCAAGCTCGAGGATCTGAAGCAGCGCCTCGCCCGCGGCGAGAAGCTGTAAGGAGCCTCGTGTGGAGCCTGTCCGGCTCCGGCTCGGAGAGCTTCCCGACGAGGAGATCGCGCGTCGCGCCGCCGACGTGCTCCTGCGCGGGGGCGTCGCCCTCCTTCCCGCCGAGGGCGTGTATGGATTTCACGTCTCCGCCGCGTCACCGGCCGCGGTGAAACGCATTCTCGAGCTCAAGGGAAGAAGTGATCGCGTCGGGTTCATCGGGCTGATCGCGGATCCCGTGGACGCCGCTCGATGGGCGCGCGTCGACGCGAAGGTTGAAGGTCTGATGCTTCGCTACTGGCCCGGCGCGCTGACGATCGTGCTCGAGGCTCTCCCCGAGGCTCCCGCCGTATTGTGCTCGGAGCGCGGAACGATCGCGCTTCGCTGCCCGGGCGTGCCCTTCCTGCGCAGCACCGCGCGGAGGACTGGCGGCCCGCTCCTCTCCACGTCCGCGAACGCGCCCGGACATCCGTCGGCCATTCGGCTGGAGGACGCCCCCTCCGGAGTGGCGGAACTCGCCGTGGACGGAGGAGCGCTTTCGGGGACGCCGTCCACCCTCGTTCGAATCTCAGGCGGGGAGGTGGAGATACTTCGGCCCGGGGCCGTGCGGCTGGAAGACTGACGAACGAGCACGCGCCAGAGGGCAGCTTGCGCTACGGCTCCCAGGCGGGACTCTTGTCGACGTAGTAGTTCTGGCTCAGATTCTGGCGTTCTGAGCCGTCCACTCGCATGATGAAGACTTCGAAGTTGTTGGGGTCCTCGTTGTTCACGAACGCGATCCACCGCCCGTCCGGTGACCACACGGGTGTGTGATCCCGGCGGCCCGTGCCGGGAATTTGCTGGTCGTCCGAGCCGTCCCGGCGGATGACATGGAGGCCGTCATCCGAGGAATAGACGATCCGTTCCCCGTCCGGAGACCAGGAAGGCTCTCGCGCGGAGTTCGGGTTGTTCGTCAATGGCGTCTCGCTCGTTCCCAAGGGTGAGGCCAGGTAGATCTGCGTGGTATCGGCGCCTCTCCCCCAGAAGGCGATGACGGAACCGTCCGGCGACCACACGGGGTCGAAATCCGCGGTGCGGCTGCGAGTAATCCTCCGCTGGTCCGAGCCGTCCGGCCTCATGACGAAGAGCTCGGCCGTGTCGTTCACACTCGAGCTGAAGGAAATCCAGTCGCCGGTTGGAGCCCATCGGGCCCCGCCGTCGTTTTCCGGTCGCGTCGTCAGACGTCTTGGGTTCGAGCCGTCCGAGTTCATCACGTAGACCTCGTAGTCCGAGTCACGCGAGGAGGTGAAGGCGATGGTTCTCCCGTCCGGGGACCAGGACGGGTCACTGTCATATACGTCGGGAGTCTGGGTCAGATTGACCTGGTCCGTTCCATCCGGGGAGACGGTGAAAATGTCGGTCCCGGTGCTGGGCACGCCGATGTCGCTCGTGAAGGCCAACCTGTTTCCGTCGGGGGACCACTGGGGGGCATAAACGTTGCCAGTGGTGTGCGAGACCTGGATGAAGTCCTGGCCGTCGATCTGGATCCGATAGGCCTGCACGGGACCGTGGCGTTGCGACACGAACACAAGGCGTTGAGAGGTCACGGCGAACAGGATGTTGCTCAGGCCCTGGTCAGAGCTGCATCCCGCGAGGAAGAGTACCGGCATTAGCCCGGCCAAGTACAATCGCCACCGCCTCATGCGGACGATCCTACCATGCGGAGCGCGACCTTGACGGTCCCGAGTGTGGCGCCTAGACTGAGCCTCGATCCGGCTGCGTCTTCTCTTTCGTGAGGGGCTCCGTGTTCACCGTCTTGATCGTCTGCACCGGGAATACCTGCCGGAGCCCCATGGGCGAGGGGATCCTTCGCTCGATCCTGCCTCCGGACCTCGCGGACCAGGTGACGGTCCGCTCCGCGGGAACCGGCGCGGTGGGAGGCGTTCCCGCCACGACCCTCGCGGTGGGCACGACCCAGAGCCGGGGGATCGACATCCGGAGCCATCGCTCCACCGAGATCACCGCGGACCTGATCCGCGAAGCCGATCTGATCCTCTGCATGGAGCCACCTCACGTGGCCCGCGTGCGCGAGCTCGCGCCCGAGAAGGCCGAGCAGATCCACCTCATCACCGAGCAGAGCGCCGAGAAGACCGAGGCCTCGCGCCTCGGCATCCTCGATCCAATTGGCGGTAGCTCCGTCGAATACGACGATACCTTCAACCGAATACGTAGCCACCTGCTCCGCTGGCTGCCCCTCATCCGGGAGGCGGTCGAGCGAAGGCAGGGCGTGCGCTGACCGCGCGCGCCGGCCACGGGGGCAGAGAGCAAGGGAGGAGCGCCATGGCGAAGGAGTCGAAGTCCGTCATCTGGATGAACGGGAAGTTCGTCCCGTTCGAGGAAGCGACGATCCACGTGCTCTCGCACGTGGTGCACTACGGCTCGAGCGTGTTCGAGGGGATTCGCGCGTACGCGACGCCGAAGGGGACGGCCGTCTTCCGGCTGGATCGCCACGTGCAGCGGATGCTGGACTCCTGCAAGATCGCGCGCATCGATTGTCCCTATCTCTACGACGAGCTCATGGACGCGGTCCGCGAGACCGTGCGCAAGAACGGCGGCCAGGCGTGCTACATCCGCCCGGTCGTCTACCGCGGCTACAAGACGCTCGGCGTGAACCCGACGGGCGTTCCGGTCGACGTCGCGATCGCGTGCCTGAACTGGGGCAAGTACCTCGGCAAGGACGCGCTCGACAAGGGCATCGCGGTCAAGGTCAGCTCGTGGCGCCGCGCGGCCCCGGACACGTTCCCGGCGCTCGCGAAGACCGGCGCGAACTACCTGAACAGCCAGCTCATCAAGCTCGAGGCGATCACCGACGGCTACGAGGAAGGGATCGCGCTCGACGCGTTCGGCTACGTGGCCGAGGGGAGCGGCGAGAACATCTTCCTGGTGCGGGGCACGACGCTCTACACGCCGACCATGGCGAACGCGATCCTGCCGGGCATCACGCGGGACTCGATCCTGATGCTCGCCGCGGACCTCGGGCTCACGGTGCGCGAGGAGCAGATCCCGCGCGAGGCGCTCTACATCGCGGACGAGGTCTTCTTCACCGGCACCGCGGCCGAGATCACGCCGATCACCTCGATCGACCGGATTCCGGTGGGGAACGGCACCGTCGGCGCCGTGACGCGGTCACTTCAAGAGGCCTTCTTCGACATCATCGAGGGTCGTGCGCGCGACCGCCACGGCTGGCTCTTCCCGATCGAGCCCGGGGACAAGATCCAGCGCGCCGCGAAGAAGGCGCGCTGACCGAACCCGCCCCGGGAGGCCCATGACCGCCGCGAGACCCGAATCCGCGCGCCTGACGGCGCACGACGCGCCGCTCCAAACCGTCGATCCCGAGATCGCCGCCGCGATCCGCGCCGAGGTCGAGCGGCAGCGCACCACGCTCGAGCTCATCGCCTCGGAGAACTTCGCGAGCGCGGCCGTGATCGAGGCGATGGGAACGCCCCTGACGAACAAGTACGCCGAGGGCTACCCGGGGAAGCGCTACTACGGCGGCTGCGAGCACGTGGACGTGGTCGAGTCGCTCGCGATCGAGCGCGCGAAGGCGCTCTTCGGAGCGGAGCACGCGAACGTGCAGCCGCACGCCGGCGCGCAGGCGAATCTCTCCGCGTACCTCGCGCTCATGCCTCCGGGATCGACGATCCTCGGCATGGCGCTCGCCCACGGCGGACACCTCACGCACGGGCACAAGGTCAGCCACTCGGGAATCATCTTCAAGCCCGTGCAGTACGGGCTCTCGCCCGAGACGGGGCTCCTCGACTACGACCAGGTCGCGAGCCTGGCGCGAGAGCACCGGCCCCAGGTCCTCGTCGCCGGCGCGAGCGCCTATCCGCGCGTTTTCGACTTCCCGCGCCTCCGCGCGATCGCCGACGAGGTCGGAGCGAAGTTCGTGTTCGACATGGCGCACGTCGCGGGGCTCGTCGCCGGCGGCGCCCACCCGAGCCCGGTCCCGCACGCCGACGTGGTCACCTCGACCGCGCACAAGACGCTCCGCGGGCCGCGGAGCGGATTCATCCTCTCGAAGGCGGCGTTCGCGAAGGCGGTCGACAAGTCGGTCTTCCCGGGAGCGCAGGGCGGCCCCTTGATGCACGTGATCGCGGCCAAGGCGGTCTGCTTCAAGGAAGCGGCCACGCCGGAGTTCCAGGCGTACGCGCGGCAGGTCACGAAGAACGCGAAGGTGCTGGCCCAGGATCTCCTCGCGCGCGGATACGAGCTCGTGACGGGGGGCACGGACAACCATCTCCTCCTCGTCGACATGAAGCGCGCCGGGTTCTCGGGCGCGGA
>DASTBC010000257.1 GCA_035712245.1 Candidatus Eisenbacteria bacterium | reverse complement strand
TTGCCGGACAGCACCGGCCCCTCCATCGCGCCCATGTCGAGCAGCAGTTTGCCGCGCAGGCGCGCGCGCCAGGCCATGCCCAGTGCGACGCCGGCGAACGTGATCCCGAATCCGATGCCGAGGCCAAGCCAATCCAAGCGATGCCTCCTTTCGGAACCGGCGGCCTGCCGACCCTCTTGGCGTCCCCTGCCTACGGGCGAGCCGGTGAATCGCGGGATGGATTGCGGGAAAGACCGGAGTGCAGGAGGTAAGCTGGTGCGCCGCCTAGGAATCGAACCTAGAACCTACTGATTAAGAGTCAGTTGCTCTGCCAATTGAGCTAGCGGCGCATCGTGCAAGCCGGTGGGCCGAATGAAACTAGGGGCATCGGCGGCCTGAGTCAAGGCGATCCTTTCGATGCGCTCCGCTCAGAATTGATACAGGTACCGCCGCGCCGGAGACGGCTCCCCCGGCCCCAGGCGGACGTAGGCGGTCATCCGGCTGTTGGCGCAGATCGTGTTCTTCTTCAGCTCGATCCCCGCCAGGAGCTCGTACCGGTGGCTCGAATCGGCGTCATAGAAGAGAAAGTTCCCCGACTTGGGGTCGGGCACCGCGTCCGATTCGAACCAGGTCAGGAAGATCAGGAGGAGCTTCGGCTCATGGACCTCCAGGTTCTCACGAAGGGAGCGCGGAGGTGAGATCAGCGCCAAGAGGTCCACGACGTAGCGTTCCCCGAAGTACCCGATGGCGCCGATGTCATTGGCGGCGACAGCGTCTCCGGGCTTCGTGACGAGCTTGACGAACTCGCCGAGGAGCCTCTGCATCTTGTTGATGTTCTGGACATTCCACCCGTAGGTATCCGCCTTGGGCGGAATGTAGGCCGCCTGCCATACGAGGCACGCGGCGACCGCCGCAGGCGCGACCCAGGTCGCCTTCGCGGCCGCCCATCGGCGGGAGATGAAATCGATCGCGTAGACCGCGAGGATCATCGCGAACGGGATCACGTACAGGATGTAGCGCTTGTGCGACCCGCTTTGGTCGCGGAAGAGCGACATCGCGATCGGAAACCCGATCGCGTACGCCGCGAGGAGCGGCCACCGCCGGATCGTCAGCACGGCGCCCGCGAGCAGGAGGACCAGGAACACCACCGGCTCGTCGAGCTGATCGGTGCGCCGGTACGGAACTCCCCAGAGCGCTCCCCACTCGCGCATCATGCTCCACGTGCGATCCACCAGATCGACGCCGAAATGCGCCTTCATGCCGACCGTCTGCGGCATCCACGTGTAACCGACCGCGAAGTTGAACCCGAGGAACGCGACCAGGATGGGAGCCGCGACGGCGAGGCGCCTCAACGCCTCACGGGGCGGCGCGACGAGTCCGAGCGCGAGAAGGAAGAGCCCGTCGGGTCGCACCCACACACCGAGTCCCCAGACCAGGACCGCCAAGAGATGGCGGGATCGAACGTAGAACGCGAGCCCGACGCTCGCGAGGAGGAGGTAGAGCGGAATCTCCATGCCGGAGAGCATCCCCCAGAGGAGAGGCGGCGAGGTCACCACGAGGAGCGCGGCGAGCGCGCCGAGGAGCCGCCGGGCCGGGAACAGCGCCAGCATGGCGCTGAAGATCGCGAGCCCCGTCCCGATCTGGCACAGGATGCCGAACACCTTGGCCGTCCAGATCACCTCGTGAAAGACCAGGTACAGGAGCGCGAGGATGAAGGTGTAGAGGGGTCCCGTGGAGCCCGCGACCGGCTCGTCGGGATTGAACGCGAAGCCGTGCCCGGTCGCGAGATTGCGCGCCATTTGCGCGTAGATCCAGGAGTCGTCCAGGGCGTACCCCCACTCCCCCGCGATCTCTTGCTCCTTGGCGAGGAAGAGCCATGCCCCGAGCAGGACCCCCACTGAGATCGCGAGGAGAGCCCACAGGAACGTGGGGTCGACGCGAGGTAGGGGGAACCGTCCCGGCGGTATCCCGGCAGAAGGGCGGGTCGGCGCTCGCCGACGCTTCACGGCCGGAGTCGGCTGCACGGGGCTGGAAACTCCATCGGCGGGCAATCTAGCAGAACCGGACCCGGGCGGTAGCCCCGGGGTACATGACTGCAAGCACGTCGGATGCTACCATCTTCGGTCGAGCTCGAGCCGTTCCAACCCCTTTCAGGAGAGACCGTGACCCAGCCATCCCGCCGGCCCGCGACCCTGCCGCGTGCCCGCTTCCTCCTGGCCCTGACCCTCGGAATCGGCCTGGGCCTCGGCGTCTGGACCTGCGCCCGGGCGGGGGAGAAGCCTCGCCACAAGGTGCTCGTGATCGGTGTGGACGCCGCCGAGTGGGACGTCCTCGGCCCGCTTCTCGACCAGCAGCGGGTGCCCGCCTTCGCCCGGCTTCGGGACCAGGGGGCCTCGGGGAAGCTCCGCTCCCTCGAGCCCCTCACCAAGAGCCCGATCATCTGGGCGAGCATCGCGACGGGCAAGGTGCCGAAGAAGCACGGAGTGCACGACTTCTTCGTGAAGCAGGGCGCCCAGGAACGCGCGGCCGCCCGCGCGCGCGGGGACAGTACGGCCTCCAAGGCGGACCCCGTCGTCACCTCCAATCTCTGGCGCGCCCGTCCCATGTGGGAGATTCTCGGCTCGCTCGGGAAGAAGGTGGGCGTCGTCGGATGGTGGACGACGTGGCCGGCTCGTCCGGTGAACGGGTCGCTGATCAGCGACTACGTGCAGTACGACATCAGCACGTGGACGGGCCGCGAGACGCGCCGCACGTACCCCGAATCGCTCGACTCCCTGGTCCAGGCGCTCCGCCGCACGCCTGAGAGCGTCTCGTGGGCCGAGCTCTTCCAGTTCGTTCCGCCGATCGACACGACGAAGGTGACCGCGCGGCAGAAGGAGCTGGTCCAGGATCTGCGCTGGATCTACGCTGCGGACCAGACCTTCTATCGGATCGCGATGCACCTCTACAGAACGCAGAAGCCCGACTTCTTCACCGTGTACTTCCGCGGCGTCGACGAGATCTCGCACATCTACTGGGACATCGATCTTCCGAACGCGAAGCGTTTCGCGAAGAACGACCAGGAATACCACTGGCTCAAGAACCTCATCCCGAACTATTACGTCTTCACCGATCGCCTGATCGGGGACTTCTTGAAGGAGGCGGGGCCTCAGACGGACGTGCTGCTCTGCTCCGACCACGGGTTCATGGGCGGCGGCACCGGCGTCCACGCCCACAAGCTCGACGGCGTCGTGATGATGATGGGGCCGAGCGTCCAGAAGGGCGTGAGCCTTTCGGGCGCCACCGTGCTCGACATCGCCCCCACCGTGCTCGCGATGTTCGGACTTCCGACCGCGAAGGACATGGACGGCAGGATCATCGAGGACGGGCTCACGAGCGGCGTGTTGAAGCGCGTCGCCAAGGAGACGCGGCTCCAGACCTACGAGACCGCGAAGACCGGCGGATCCGAGCAGCCGATCGCGTCACCGGTGGACGACGAGCTGAGGGAACGGCTGCGGTCGCTGGGATACATCCAGTAGTCCGAGCTCGGCGCCGCCAGGATGGTGTCGTAGGCAGCCACCGCAGGGAACGCCGTGGAGGTCCGATGCATACGTGGCGCCTCATCTCGATCGGATCGGCCGGCTGTCTCGTCTCACTCCTCCTTCCATCGCCCGCGCGCGCAGACGTTCCCTACGCACCGTACTGCTACTACGTTCCCCAAGCCGGCCCCGTACAGGCGCCGGTCGAGGGACAAGCAGCGATTCGCTACTTCCGGATGTGCCCGAACAACGAAGGCGGCACGAGCCTTCCCAATAGCGCGCGCATCAAGGTCGTGGTGAAGAACGCCGCTGGCCTTCCCATCGACCATGTCGACGGCAGCGACGTGGTCGCGCTCCTGAACGGCGGAACTCCGGAACAGGGATTCTCGGGCGTCGGTGCGGACTCGATCGTCTCCAACTCCCAGTACAACCCGATCTGCCCGGACGTTCGCGCGATCTCGGCCGACGGTCCGACCGATCCGGACGGGGCCACGTACATCACGTTCACGGGAACGTCACCGGGAGCGCGTGGCATGGGCGTCCCGGATCCCTCGCGAAAGTGGGGGCACTATGACTCGAAGATCCCCATCTACGTCGTCGGCTTCGAGCTGTCCGGCCGGCTGACCTCAGAATCCGCGAACGGCACCTACACGCTGCAGATCAAGTGCTACGACCATACCGGCGGATTGGGAACGGGAATGGGACAGGGTGAAGCGGTTACCTCCGCGGACTTCAACGGGGTCGCGAACAACATCGGCGTCGTGAACGCGCTCACCTGGTGGAGAGACTTCGACAGCACCGGCGGGATCGCCGCGACAGACTTCAACCTCGTCGCCGCCCACGTGACGCACGACTGCGACACCCCGAACCAGCCCTAGGCACACATCAGTCGACCGAGACCCAGTCCTCCCCGTTCCAGGCCAGACGGACAGCGAGGCCATCCGCTGGATCCGTTCCGACACGATCGAGCGCCGGGCAAAGGATCTCCAAGTCCAGGGCGGCAAGCAGCCTCAGGAGACGCTCGGACGGAAGCATCATGACCTTCGCTCCCGTTTCCCAGCGCGACACGCTTTCGATCGTAACCCCCATGCGTCTCGCGAGGTCGGTTCCGGTGAGACCCATGGACCTTCGGAGATGGCGAATCTCCGATCCCAGGAGCCGTGCTGGTTTCGAGATCAGGAATCGCGCAATCACCCGCTGAAGCAAATCTCGCCTCTGAAGACCTAGCCGGCATCTGCCACATCGACCGCACCGGCTGACGAGGATGTCACAGAGGACCACATGTTCCAAACCGGCTTCCCTGTATGGATGATGCTCTTTCAGAGTATGCATCTCCGACCCGCACAGGACGCAGTGCACGGGATCACCTCAAGTCCGGGGAGGTCCTATGGATCGTCTGGGGAAGACGATAGGCGTCAGCAGGATTGACCTTGGGTCAACTTGCCCCAGGGCAAGTTGATTTGACCTCAGGGCAACTTGTCATGCGCTGGAGCATGTGGACTTGACCCCAGGTCAAGTCGCGGGTCAACACGGCGAGGTTGCTGCGCAGCAAGCGAGTTTGATCTCGGCTCAAGTCCTCACGGAACGAGTGGGATTGACCTTGGATCAACTTGCCCCAGGGCAAGTTGTCTTGACCT
>DASTBC010000256.1 GCA_035712245.1 Candidatus Eisenbacteria bacterium | reverse complement strand
GACATCTTCTCGATGGGGGTACTGCTCTACGAAATGGCGACCGGCCTGCGTCCCTTCAATGGGAGCTCGGAAGCAGAACTCGTGGCCTCGATCCTGCGGGACACGCCCAAACCGCCGCGCGCTCTGCGCCCCGGCCTGCCGGGGCCGCTCGCCGCACTCATCGAAGGATGCCTGGCGAAGGAGGCGCGAGACCGGCCGGCAAGCGCTCAGGACATCCGCGACCGTTGTGATTCGCTCCGCCGCGAGCTCGAACGCGGCGATATCTCGGGCGAGAGCAGAACCGCACTTGGGGAACGCTCTTCCGGCAACCTCCCCTTGTCCTTGGACTCGTTCGTCGCGCGTGAGCAGGAGGTCGCCTCGGTCATCGGCCTTCTCGCGGACACCCGGCTGGTGACACTGACCGGCGTCGGTGGCACCGGCAAGACACGGCTCGCGATCGAGGTTGCTCATCGTCTCTCGGCGACTTTTCCCGACGGCGCATGGCTGGTCGAACTGGCGCCGGTCACTCACGCCGAGGCGGTGGCCAACGTCATGGGCGCTCTGCTCGGCGTCACCCAAGGACCTGGGAAAACTCTCGTCCATTCCCTGGTCGACGCGCTGCGCCACCGAAATGTGCTGTTGGTGCTCGACAACTGCGAGCACGTGCTCGACGCGGCCGCGGAACTGGTGACTCTGATCACCCGGCGATGCGCCGACGTCCGCATCCTCGCCACCAGCCGGGAGGCCCTTGGAATCAGCGGCGAGCGCGTATCCCGGCTGCTATCGCTGACCGACCATGAAGGGGCACAACTCTTCCGCGACCGCGCACTGGCTGTCGGAGCCTTTGGCAACCTCGACATGGAGACTCTCGCGCGGCTGAGCCATCGGCTGGACGGCATGCCGCTGGCCATCGAGCTCGCCGCGGCACGCTGCGGCACGATGCTGCCGGAGGAGATCGAGCGCCGCCTCGATCATCGGTTTCAGCTCCTGCGGGGCACTCGACGCGGCCGCATCGAACGCCATCAGACGCTCCATCAGACGGTCGCCTGGTCGTACGAGCTGCTCGAGCCACAGGAGCAACGTGTTTTCGATCGGCTCAGCGTATTTGCCGGCGGGTTCACGCTGGACGCGGCCCAGGTCATCGCGGGGGGGGAGGATCTCGATGTCCTGGAAGTGGAGGAGGCAATTGCGGCACTGGTCGCCCGATCCATGACGCTGGCGGTGAACACCGAGGACGGGACGCGATATCGGCTCCTCGAGACCCTCAGAGAATTCGGCGAGGAACGACTGCTTGCGTCGGGAGGCGCCCCGGACGTTCGCCAGAGGCACGTTCGCTATTTCGCGGCCTTCATGACTCGGGCTTGGGCCGGGCTCTGGAGCACAAATGCATCCTCCTGGATCCGAGCCGTGGGCCGAGAATTCGAAAACCTCCGCGTGGCCGTCTACGCCGCAGTCGACCTCCGCAACCGCGAAGCACTCGGCGCGCTACTGAAGCCCCACTACTTCTGGGCGTGGCACTCGCTCCGGTACGAGGTGGGAGACTGGGCCGAAGCGGCGCTCGAGGTTTCGCCCGAGCCGGCGTTCGCACGCTCGGTCGCCGTTCACCTGCGTGTCCACGGGGGAAGGCCCGAAGATGGGGCGCGACTCGCGGCGATGCTCGACGACCCAGACAATGCTGGCGATCCCGACGCGGCCTGTCTAGGAGCGCTGGCTCATGTGTCGGCGGCACTGGTCACTCAGGGCCCCGACATCTCGAAGTGGATGCGCCGGGCCGTCGTCGCCGGTGAGCAAACCGGGAACGCGGCTCTCGCGACACTGCTCAAGAGCATGCAGATCGTCTTCAAGACGATGGCGGGCGAGATGGACGCGTCACGGCGCATCGCAGTCGAGGCGTACGACCAGGCCAAGGCCATAGGCAATCCGATCACTTTGTGCGAGGCCACGTTTTTCATGGGCCGCGCGCACGCCGACAGCAACCCCGAAGCGGCGCTCGAGTACTTCGATCGAACCGCCGAACTTGCGGAGAAGCACGGCCTCCCGTTCTACGCCGGTATCGCGGAAACGGAAGCAGCGGCCGCGAGCGCCAGAGTCGGGGATGCCAGCCGCAGCGGAACGCGGCTGTCCCGGGCTCTTCGAGCCTTCATCCGTTCGGGAGATCGAGGGCAGCTATGGAGCTCGGCCCACCACCTCCTGTATTTCCTCATTCGTACCCAGCGCTCTGAGGAGGCCCTTCGAATTTGGCGGGAACTGAGCAGCCGAAGATCTTACGTGGCGCAGCCTCTCCGCGATGAATTGACGAGGCTGATCGGTCCGCCGGGGGAGGGCACGCTTTCCGACGACGAATTGATCGAACAGATCGTCGAAGTGTTGGACACTCTGGATCGCGAGGCCTTGTGACTTCTTCGGCTCATCAAGGGCAGCCGGCGCCGGTCGCGCCAGAGTCCATCGGGCGAGCCGCAGCCTCACCGTGGAGGTGATTGCATGTCACGCGCCTTATTGCGAGTATCGGACTGGCCATCGGCCTACTTCTCGCCGCGCTCGCGGCCGGTCCTGGCCTCGTCGAGGAGTCCACCCTGACCGCATGGATGAAACGCAACGCACGACCGTTCGACACCTGCACCCCGGGTGAGCGCGTGAGCGACCTTCGGACCTCCGCAGGATCGTCGGCAAGGCCCGCATCGTGGCGCTCGGCGAGGGCACGCACGGCACGCGCGAGTTCTTCCAGCTCAAGCACCGGATGACCCAGTACCTGGCGACCGAGATGGGATTCAGCGTGTTCGCGATCGAG
>DASTBC010000255.1 GCA_035712245.1 Candidatus Eisenbacteria bacterium | reverse complement strand
GTTCTCGGACTGATGCTGCTTGCCGGGTTGCTCGGGGCAAGGCGTCCGGGACTTCCGATCGCCGCCCTCGCGAGCTTGGGGACCCTGGGGGTGCTGTTCCTTGGGGTTCGGGTCGGGCAGGCGGGGGGGGACCTCGTCTATCGGCATGGCGCCGCGCAGGCGTACACCAGCACCGCTGCGGCGGGAGAGACTTCCGGGACCGTGGCGTCGCCCGAGGTGGACGAGCGGGACTGACCTGAAGAGGAGGACGTCATGGCGATCAATAGACGCCTTGGGGAGCTGATCCGAAGCAGGGGTGTGCGGGTGGAGGTGCAGCCGCATCGTGAAGTCTTCACGGCACAGGAAGTGGCCCACGCCAGTCATCTCCCAAGGCGGAACATGGCGAAAGTCGTGGTGCTGCGGGACGGAGTGGATCACCTGATGGTGGCGCTGCCGGCCAGCGAGCACGTGGACCTGGAGACGTTGAGGAGCACGACGGGCCGGCCCGGTCTGGAGCTGGCACCCGAGGAGGACCTGCGCAGCATCTTCCCGGATTGCGAGCTGGGCGCCATGCCTCCGTTTGGCCACCTGTACGGCCTCAGGATGTACGTGGATCCCTGTCTCGCGGAACACGACATCTGGTTCCAGGCAGGGAATCATCATGAGATCGCGCGGATGGCATACGAGACGTACGAGCGGCTGTCGCGTCCGTACGTCGGCGGAGTCTGCCTCCATCGGAAGCCGGCCCACGTCACCGTTGCATGAGCCGGCCGGCAGCGTGCGCCAGACTACACACGGGAGCTGGGCCGTCGTCCTCGCCTGCGGAGACGGAGTTCGCCTTAGACTCCCGGATCTCACGCCGGGAGAACTCCCGCCGGGGAGCGAGCGCCGTCTGCGTGCGGAGCAGGACCGGAAGCGGTCCGGGATGGTGGCCCGGGAAGTAGGTGTGCGGCGCGGCTCGAGGAGGGCCTAGTTCAGGGGTTCGCGGCGCGGTCCCCGCGCAGGCGATCGGACTCGCAGCGTATCTCGAACGAGTCCATCCGCGCCGCCGAGGCATGCAGCCGCATCGTGGCGGTGTATCCGTCGAGATCGCACGCGGCGCCCATGCTGTCCGCGTGGACCGCCTCCGGTGCTCCGGCCGCGCGGGAGAGCGAATCGCCCAGCGCTAGCATGACGGCACGCCACCGATCCGAAGCGACCGTGTCGCGTGCCACGATGATCCAGCGGACCCGCTCGAGGGTCGCCGGCGCTTCCTCGGAAGGCGCGTAGAACTCGTTCCTCCGTTCGCCGCCGAGGTCCGGGCCGTGGCACTCGATCGAGAGCAGGAGACCCGGTGCCCCCGGCCCGCCGTCGCGTCGGGAGCACGCGAACCCTCCACCTCGCGGCAAGGGGAACCGCTCTCCGATCAGCGGCTTCCGGATCGTCTGGGTCATGGCGGCGAGGTGCTCCTCCACGAGCTTCGGATCCGAGAACCAGCTCGAGGTCCATGGCTCCGGACCGCTCTCCGGGGCGGTCTTCCGTGGAGCGGCACGTTGGTTCGACGTGGACTCGCGGCCCTGCGGCAGGGTGGATCCGGAGCGCTTTCTCTTCGTCCCGGCCTTCCAGTAATCGTAGAAGCCGGGGCGCGCGTCCGCCAGGGAAGCCAGCGCGATGCAGGCGAGTACGGCCACGAGGAGAAGGTGTCTTCGTGCGCTCACGGGTCCTGCCTCCGGGGCATACCAAGCTATCGGCCACGGGAGCGACCTTCTCCATGTCGATCCGGAGCGCGCCCCCCGGCCCCCGGGAGCGATCGGAGCGGCGGAGGTCAACCCTTCGCGCATCGGTTCTCTCCAAGAAGCATGGCCGCCGCCCGAACCACCTCGCCCTGGAGACTCCCCATGCACCGGTCGTCCTCGTACCTCGCCCGCGTCGTCATCGCAGGACTCATCGCAGGGGGGATGTCCTTCCCCGAGGCGGCTCTCGCCGCCAAGGCATCCAAGGCGCCCCGCTCGGCCGATCCGCTCCCGCGCCGCGCCTTCCTCGGCACGCAAGTCGCGCCCCTCTCCGCCGAGACGCGAGCGCGCCAGAAGCTCGCGGACTCCAGCGGCGTCGAGATCGTCCGGGTGATCCCCGGCTCCAGCGCGGAGGCCGCGAAGCTTCGCGCCGGCGACGTCGTCGTGTCCATCGACCGGACCCCGGTGGGGAGGCCCCAGGACTTCGTGCGGACGGTGGGGAGCAAGAAGGGAAAGCCCGCGATCGAGCTCGTCCTCTGGCGCGACGGTTCCCGGCGCACGCAGCGCGTGCCGCTCCGGCCGATGCCCCGGGAGGAGTCGCCCGACTACGAGGTCGAGTACGCCTCGGTCGAAAGCTCGGGAGGGCGTCTGCGGCTCCTCTGGACGCGTCCGCGGGGCGAAGCGGCGCGCCGTCCGGCTCTCTTCCTGATCCAGGGAGTCGGCACGTTCAGCGTGGAGAACGTTCCGGCGACCACCGGCGGGTACGCCGCGATCATCGACGACTTCACCCGCCGCGGGTACGTCACCCTTCGTGTGGACAAACCGGGGTGCGGGGACAGCGAGGGAGGACCGCTCCAGGATGTCGACTTCGACACGCAGCTGGACGGGTTCCGTCAGGCACTGCGCACGCTCCGCTCCGATCCGCGTGTCGATCCCGACCGCATTCTCATCTTCGGACACAGCATGGGCGGCGTCTGGGGACCGCTTCTCGCGACGGAGATGCCCGTGCACGGCATCGCGGTCTACGGCACGCTCTCGCGCACCTGGCTCGAGTACCTGCTCGAGAACGACCGCCGCCAAACCGCGCTGGCGGGGATCTCACCCGGGGCGGTCGACTCCTCCGTCGCGATCCTCGCGGATGCCCACTACTGGATGAGCCGGAAGGGACTCACGCCGGACCAGGCGATCGAGAAGGACCCTTCGCTGGAAGCGTGGGTCGACAGCACGCTGACGCAGGGGACCTACTTCGCCGGGCTTCATTATCGATTTCTCCACCAGATCTCCGCGAAGAGCCTGGGTGCGGCATGGAGCGCGTTCCCGGGGCACGCGCTCGCGCTGTGGGGCCGCGGCGACTTCGTCTCGAGCGAAGCGGACCACCGCCTGATCGCGAGCCTCGTGAACCAGTCCAATCCCGGCCGCGGGGAGTTCCGCGTCCTCGAGACGAGCGACCACGGCTTCTATCGCAGCGCCTCCGAGAGGGAGAGCTGGGAACGCCAAGGAAGGCCTGGAGAGTTCAATCCCGAGATCGTGGCCGTCCTGAAGGAGTGGTCGGACCGGATCGCGAGCCCGTCCGTCAACTGAAGAGGCCGTGCGAGGGGTGGTAGACGCGCACCCGCTCCCACCTTCGGCTGAGGCACCGGCGGGCCCCCTGGGCCAAGGCACGAGCAACCGCCCGGGATGGCAACCCGACGCCGCTCGACCCGGAAGCAACCTCCCCCCTTGAGCTTCTGAGTGGATGTCTGTTATAATTGACACCTATCGTCTTCGCATGACACTCCCGAGTGCGTCGGGCATTCCGCCCGACGATCCCGGTGGCGGGGGGGTCGTCGAAGCCAACCCTGAGGGGGGCACCTCATGAAGCGGTACCTGTTCCTGTTCCTGGCGCTGTCCGTCTGTTGTCTCGGACTGAGCTCCGTCGCCATCGCGCAGACCAAGGGCGAGATTTGCGACAACAAAGCGGACGACGACGGCGACAAGCTCGTCGACTGCGACGATCCGGACTGCAAGTGCGAGCCGCCGAGTGAAGGAACGCCTTGCTCGCCGGGCTACTGGAAGAACCACGAGAGCGAGTTCAACCAGTACTGCCAGGCGGCCGCCGATCTGGACCCGAACGATGCGTTCGCTACCTGCTCGGACATCTACACGGCCCTCACCTGCAAAGGCAAGGACTCCGACTGCAAGCGTTCCGCCGCCGCGGCGCTCATGAACAGACTGACGGGCTGCACCGAGTAACTCGAGCCTCGAGCGAGCATCGGAGTCCGTCGAACCTGAGACCTTGCTCCGAGAAACGTGGGCGGCGGACGGCATTCGTCCGCCGCCCATCGCGCTCTCCCTCCGACTCACTTCCCCTCACCGCCAGCAGAGGATCTCTCGTGCGCTCCCTTCGAATCGCCGGCGTCCTCGGTGGGCTTCTCGCGGCATGCGGGCCCGCGGCCGCACAGAAGCATCCGATGCCGGAGTCGCAGGCCTCCTCCTGGTCCGTGTCGAACCCCGTGACCGCGCCCTCCTGGCGCACGCTCGACGCGGGTGCGATGCAGCGCGCTCCGAAGGTGATGCTCTCCGCCATGGACGGAGGCTCGAACGCGGCGAACGCGACCGTGATCCAGGCGCAGATCTTTCGCGACCTGGGCACGACCGTGGGGAAGGGAAACGACGCCCTGCTTCCCACGTGCGCCAGCGGCGGGGCCGATACCGCCGAGGATGCCTGGTACAAGCTGACGCTCCCCCAGGGCGGCGTCATCCACGCGTGGACGACCTGCGCCAGCTCGGGGATCGTCACCTACGACACGCGCCTCGGCGTGTTCTCGGAAGGTCTCGCGCTCCTCGCATGCAACGACGACGGCCCGACGTGCAGCCCCCAGTCTCGCATCAGCGACCTCACGGTGGCGGCGGGGACGTACTACATCGTGGTGGACGGCTACGACGGTGCCGAGGGTCCGTACGAGTTGAACGTCCGGTGGCAGGGGCCGGGCGCCCCGTGCAGCGGCTCCGACGCCGCCAGCGCGACGGTGGTTCCGAGCTTCCCGTACAGCGACACCCGCAATCTCTCCGCCGACTGCGACGACTACCTCGTGACGTGCGAGCTGGGAGGAAACCAGGGCGGACCGGACCACTGGTACCGCCTCACGATCGACGTGCCGGTGAGTCTGGATGTCACGATCGGATGCAACGCGGCGCACCTGGATACCCGGGTCGCGATCCTCGACTTGGACCAGAACGAGCTGTACTGCAATGACAACAGACCGTCCTGTCCCTCCGGGCAGTCCGCGATCGACGACGCGGTCCTTTCCGAGGGGACCTACTTCCTGGTGATCGACAGCGCGAACCTGACCGGGGGGACGTACTCCGTCCAGGTGGACACGACGCACGCGCCCCAAGGCGCGATCCTCGAGCGCCGCCCGGACATCGTCACCCGGACCAACGAGCTGTACGACCACGACATCGTGACGAGCATCGTGCCCGGGAGAACCCATCTGCGGCTGTCGAACGCGACCGCGAACATCGGGTCCGGAAGACTTCATCTCTATGGGGTGCTTCCGGACAATGGCGATGGAACCCAGGACGTCCGGCAGCGCATCTGGCGGAGCGACGGCACCTTCTATGACCGCGACGCAGGCGCGTTCGTCTATCACCAGGAGCACTCGCACATCCACGTCCAGGACTGGGCCGTGTACCGGTTGCGGGCCGTCGCCGAGGGAGGGGGCGTCGGCGCCGTCGTCGCGGAGGGAGCCAAGACGAGCTTCTGCATCCTGGATCTGATCGTCCACGACAACACCTTGCCCGGGTTTCCTCCGAGTCCCGCGTACACCTCGTGCGGCACGACCATTCAGGGCCTCTCGGTGGGCTGGGCCGACATCTACCAGAAGAGCCTCGAAGGCCAGAACATCGACATCACCGGCGTTCCTCCGGGCGAGTACTGGCTGGAGTCGGAGTCCGATCCGCTCGATCACGTCCTGGAGGCGGACGAGACGAACAACGTCGCCCGGATCCTCGTCACGATCGTCCCCCCGGGCACCTTCAGTCCGGATCCCTACGAACCCAACAACCAGGTCTCCGATCTGGATTCGCGTCCCGTCGGAGGGCCGAACAGTCCCGTCCTCGGCCCCTGCGGTCCGGTCACGACGCTCTTCGGTCTGTCGATCCATACGGCCGGGAACGACGACTACTTCCGGTTCTACATGCCCGCCACGGGATCGATGGGAGACGAAGTCCGCATCGACTTCACGGGATCCCAGGGGAACCTCGAGCTGTCCCTGCTCGATGCCGCGGGGAATACCCTCGACGTGTCCTCCAGCACGCGCAACTGGGAGAAGATCTCCCTCAAGGACCGCCCGGCCGGCTGGTATCACGTCCGCGTGTACGGCTTCCTCGGCGCGACGAGTCCCGGCTACTCGCTCACGATCAACCCTTCCCAGAACGGCACGCCCACCATCACGGTCGGGAACCCCCCCGCGGGGAACGTCGCCGTGTCCGAGACCGGGACCTACACCGCGACCTGGACGGCGAGCGATCCGGACGGCAACGATACCTGGGTCGACGTGTTCCTCAACACGGCCCCGACGCTGAACGGGAACGAGATCTTCCTCACCACCTCGCAGAACACGCCCGGAGGACAGGGCTTCTACGTCATCAACCCCGCGTCCCTACCGCACGACACGTACTACGTCTACACGAGGATCAAGGACGGCGGCACCGCGTCGGGAGACTGGTCGGCGGGAACCATCACGATCCAGGAAGTGACCGCGGTCGAGCCGAATCCCATCGCCGCCGCCTGGAGGCTCCTGCCCGCGTCCCCGAACCCGTTCAATCCGCGGACGCGCGTTCAGCTCCAGGTGGGACGGGAATCGCGGGTTTCCTGGCGCATCTACGACTCGCGCGGAGCTCTGGTGCGCACGCTGGTGAACGGCGCCCTGCCGGCCGGCGTGCACCAGCGCACCTGGGATGGTCGGGACGACCGGGGAAGGACCGTCACCAGCGGTACGTACTACGTGGTCGTCGACGCGGCGGGCTTCAAGGGGCGGCAGAAGATCACCATGGTGAAGTAGGCATCAGCCGGCGGGGTCGTCCAGGAAGCGCTCCACCTTCGACGCGCCGATCTTCCTGAGCTTCCCGTCGTTCTTCTCGATCAGCTCTTCCGCCTCGTCGCGAATCCTCTTCGCGGGAACGCCGCGCCACCTCCCGGGGTCCGCCACCAGCGAGTCCGACGAGAAGACCGCCCGGCTCATGTCGGTGGCGACCCAGTAGTTCGCGAAGTGGTGTGGAGCGGATCGATCCGGACCGTTCCTCCGCGCGAACCCGGTGATGAGGTCGTGCGTCGTCTTCTCCGAGAGCGCGAGCTCGGTCAGCTTGGCGCGGTACTCCAGCTCGGGCTGCTGGAGCTTCGGGTAGCGCTTGTAGTCGGCGAAGTGGGTTCCTTCGTGAGCCAGGTAGCTGATCCGGAAGTTCTCGGAGTCCAGGTCGTAGGCGGACCGTAGCGCGAAGAGAGAGTCCTTCGTCGCCCAGCCACCGGAGTGCGAGCGTCCGCACGTCGCGAATCCGGCCCACCCGAGCGAGACGAAGTCGTCGAGAAAGACGACGGGTACGTCGACCGCGCGCCCCGGCAGCTTCACGTGGTACGTGGCCGGATTCTGAGTCTTCCAGATCATCAGCTCGTAGTAGGGAGACGTCACGCCCGCGAGCGCGAAGAGGCCTTCCTCGCGGATGGCGATCCTCGCGCGCTCGCTCGCGTCGTCGAGCGTCTCCGCCGGGCCTCGAGGAGGAGCCAGGATGGCGTTCAAGGAGTCGAGCAGCACCCGCTCGGCATTCGCGGTGGTCGCACGCCGCAGCATGGCGCCCTGCCAGTAGAGACGGTACGCCTGGAGGATCCGCCGGGACCTGGGGGGAAGGTCTTCGGGCGGCGGCGCGGCCGTGAACGTCCGCCGCAAACAGGCGGCCGCGGTGGAGTCCTTGGCGCCGAGCTTCGAGGGATCGATCGATCCGAGGATCGAGAGACCCTTCGCCATGTCTCCCGAGAGAGCGGCGTCGTAGACGGCCGCGAGGTCGGATCCGGGGACAGGAAGGGGCGCGAGCAGTCCCGGTATCGTGGCGGCCAGGAGCGCCGGAACGATGAGACTGCGCTTCAGGACGCAGGGCCGCCTTGGAGGTTCGGGTGTTCGAGCCACGAGTCGAGGATATCCTGCCGTCTGGAATGCCGCCAGCACGGGGGCCGGAGGCCTGCAGGCTATCGAAGCAGCGCCACTCGGGCCGTTCGCGACCCCGCCTTCACCAGGTAGATCCCGGAGGGCATGGCCCGCCCGTGGTCGTCGGTGCCGTCCCAGTCCACCGGACGGGGAACCTGGGCCCCGGACCTCTTCCAGCTCCGGATCAGGCGTCCGCTCACGCTGTACACGGCCACGTTCTCGGAATCGAGCGCCTGGACCCGAGTCTTCGCGTGGAACGGATTCGGAAAGACGCGCAGCACGGCCGGAGCCGGCCCCGGGCTCTCCACGCCCGCGACCACCGTGCCTCCGGGCGTGTTCATGTCCGCCTGGATCTCACTCTGGGACAGGGCGCGCTCATAGATCCGCAGATCGTCGATCCTGCCGCTGAAGGGATCGTTGTCCCCTCCCGGACCATCTCCCGTGCCGCCGATCACCGTGTTGGCTTCGCGATCGATGCCCAGCGGAATCGCGCCGAGGGTTTCCTGGAGATTTCCACCGACATAGAGCCGCGTGCTTCCCTGGTCGGCGACGGCCGCCACGTGGGTCCAGGCGTTGAGAGGCGGGGCATAGGTGAAACCGAGGAAGGTGGCGCCCGTGAAGAGATAGACCGCTCCGCTGCCCGACTGGAGCCCGAAGTCGAGGCGCATGTCGGAGGCGGAAGGGGAGTCCCGCTTGCTGAGGATCGCCCGATAGTCCGAGCGGCTCGTGGGAAAGAGCCACGCGGAAATGGTGAGCGGCAGATCGGGGATGTCCAGGCTCGGGCCGATCACCAGCCGGGGATCGTTGCTGTCGTTTCCGTCGTTCGTGGGGACGAAGGAGAGAGCGCTGCCATACTTGCCGGCCGCCCACGTGGGACCTGCCAGGGTGCCCACGTAGCCGTGGCCCGAGACGTCGGCCGTCTCGAGTCCGGAGCCTTCGTTGAACGTGTAGCCCGCCCGGAGACCGAGTCCGGGTGGAGGGGTGGGCGGTGTCGTGAACGTGATCTCGTTCGACGGCGCGCTCGCGTTCCCACGCGCGTCGCGGGCCACGATCTTGTAGCGCTGAGATCCCCCCGGAGGACTGAAGTCCACGAACCTCGCGGAAGCGGTCAAGCCGATTCGCGTGGCCGCCGACGGCGTGAAGCCCGGGGACGTCGATCGGTGGACGTCGTAGGACGCGACGGCGACGTTGTCGCTGGACACGGTCCACGCGAGGCCCACCGAATCGATGGATCCGCCCCCCGTGAGACCGGCGGGTGCGGTGGGCGGCTGGGTGTCCTCGTGCGTGGGGAGCTGCACGAATCGTCCGACCGACGGGACACCGGCCGTGTCGACGACGAAGAGCATGTAGGGGCCGGGAGGAGCGATGTTGCGGTTGGGAGGTCCCTGGACGGTCAAGGCTCCGCCGCCGGCTTGAAAGGAGAGCGGCACGAAGACTTGCCCGAAGTTGAATGCGTGGGTCACCGAGCCCGGTCGAAGGAGGGTCACCTTGGCGGCGCGGCCCGCATCGGGGGTCGTGACCGTGAAGCTCGACCCATAGTCGACCACGGCCGGTGCGGAGGTAATCGTCGGTCGCGGGCCGCGAAACAGATACGGCGGCGAGTAGATCTCCGCGCTCAGTTGGTCCACGACGTTGAGGTATCTCCCTCCTCCGGCGGTGACCACCCGCCCGTCGGGGAGGAGGAGGGCCGTGGAGTGATACATGCGCGGGGTCTGCATGGCGGCCATCGTCGTCCAGGTTTCCGTGACCGGAGACCAGAGCTCCGCTTCGTGTACCGCGCCCAGCAGGTCGCCTCCGTTCGAGTTTCGAGATCCGCCCGTCGCGAGGACGGTCCCGTCCGGCAGGATGGTGAGATTTTGCTTGGTTCGAGCGAATGCCATGGCGGCGGTTTGACGCCAGGAAGGGCCGGGCGCCGTCATGTCGAGCACGTGAGTCGATGCGCTCGAAGGGCCGGCCGGAAAGTCCGGATTGATGGCCGCGCCAGACTTCAGCACCTTCCCGGGAAGGTACATGGCGGCGCTTCCGCCATCGACGACGGTGGGATCCACCGTGCTCCAGGCCTGACCGTTCACATCGAGCACGGAGGATGCGATCGGCTCGAGCTGGGTACCCGACGCCAGCACCCTGCCGTCGGGAAGAACGAAGACCTGCGGATAGAGGGGAAGATTCAGGGAAGCGTCCGGGAGCAAGACCCAGGAGTCATCCAGAGGGTCGTAGATCTCCGGAATCTCGGCGATACCGGCATCCGGTGCCCCCGGGTTCCTGCAGTCGGCGCAGTTGATCGCTCCGGAGATCGTGAGCGCGCGACCGTCCGGCAGCGCCACCGTGGAGGGATACCAGCGATCGAAGGTCATGGGAGTGCCCGTGGTCCAGCTCGCCGTCGCCGGGTCGAAGAGCGCCGTCGCGGGAAGCCCGACATAGGCCTCGACGTGCCCGCCATTCACCAGCACGCGCCCATCCGCGAGAACCATGTGGCCCGCGCAGAAGAGGTTGTCCGGATTCTCGTACGGCTTGGGGGTGAACTGGCCGCTCGTCGGATCCCAGACAAACACCCCGTCTTGATGACTGTGAAAATCCCACGCCAGGACCTTCCCATTGGGCAGGAGCGTCATGTGCACGGCGACCAGTGGCCAGGCAAACGGTCCCGCCCATGCTCCAACGGAGGCGTTGGACGGCACGGCCGGTGCGGGGATTCCGAGCGAGGGAACCATCCCGACGACGATCAAAGCCAAGATCATGGAGCGCGGAATCGGTTTCAGAAGAGGTCTCGAGGGCGTTGAGGGGAAGATCCACACGAAACGCGAAACCATCCTGACGGCTACTCTAAATGCTACCGCTACTTGGCGTTCGCTGTCAACTTCGGCTCGACGCGTGGCCTTTCCCACCCACACGTCGGCTGATATACTGGAGCTCAGGCACTTCCCCTCGTCCTCACTCTTGGTCCGGGTCCCATCGTGCGTATTGTCTCCTTTGGTGTCGCGTTCGCCGTATTCCTCGCAGCCTGCGGGTCCGCGGACGCAGCGAAGGTACCCCCGGTGGAAGTGCAAGCGGCCCGCAGCGCACCGTCCTGGCGCACCCTCCAGGCCGGGCTTCCGGCGCTCGCCTCCCAGGTCCCGCTCACCGTCACCGACGGCGGCTCCAACCCGGCCAACGCGACCCTCATCCAGGCGCCGATCTTCCGAGACACGGGCACCACGGTGGGCAAGGGGAATGACATCGTGCTTCCCCCCTGCACCAGCGGAGGCGCCGACACGTCGCCGGACACTTTCTACAAGCTGACGCTCCCCCAGGGCGGTGTCATCAACGCGTGGACGACCTGTGCCTCGGCGGGAATCCAGACCTACGACACGCGGCTCGCGATCTTCACCGAAGGCTTCACGATCCTCGCGTGCAACGACGACGATCCCGGCTGCGGCTATCAGTCTCGGATCAGCGACTTCAGCGTGAGCGCCGGGACCTACTACATCGTGGTGGACGGATACAACGGAGAGGCGGGTCCGTACGAGCTGAACGTCCGCTGGCAGGGACCCGGGCCGGCCTGCAGCGGGTCCGACGCCGGCACCGCCACGATGATTTCCAGCCTGCCCTACAGCGACACCCGCGATCTCTCGAACGACTGCGACGACTACCTCGTGACCTGCGAGCTCGGGGGAAATCAGGGCGGCCCGGACCACTGGTACCAGATCACCGTCGACGCGCCGGTGCTCATGGATGTCACCCTCGGATGCGACTCGTCCCACATCGACACCCGGATCGCGATCCTGAACCAGGACCAGGCCCAGGTGGCGTGCAACGACAACGCACCTTCCTGTCCGTCGGGCCAGTCGTCGATCGTCGACGCCCTGCTGTCGGAGGGGACGTATTACGTGGTCATCGACAACGCGAATCTCACGGGCGGGGCTTACTCCGTGCTGGTGGACACGACCCACGCGCCGCCGAGCGCCATCACCCAGGTGCGGCCCGACATCTTCACGCGGACCAACGAGCTGTACGATCACGAGATCGTCACGAACATCGTGCCGGGTCGAACGCACCTTCGATTCTCGAACGCCACGGCCAACGTCGGTCAGGGCAGGCTGTACCTCTACGGGGTGCTTCCCGACAACGGGGACGGCACCCAGGACGTCCGGCAACGCGTCTGGCGTAGCGACAGCACGTACTTCGATCGGGAAGCGGGAGCGTTCGAGTATCACCAGGGCCACTCGCACATCCACCTTCAGGATTGGGCCACCTACCGCTTGCGGGCCGTGACGGGGGGCGGAGGAGTCGGAGCCGTTCTGGTCCAGGGCGACAAGACGAGCTTCTGCATCCTGGATCTGATCGTTCACGACAGCTCCCTTCCGGGAGCCCCGCCTTCCGGCGTCTTCACGTCGTGCTCGTCCACGATCCAGGGGCTCTCCGTGGGCTGGGCCGACATCTATGACAAGTCGCTCTCGGGTCAGAACCTCGACATCACGGGCCTTCCCGCGGGCCAGTACTGGCTCGAGTCGGAGGTCGATCCGAACGATCACATCCTCGAGATGGACGAATCGAACAACATCGCCCGCATCCTGGTCACGATCGGAAACGCGGGCCCGATCAATCCGGATCCCTACGAGCCGAACAACCAGCTTTCCGACCTGGACCCGCGGCCGATCGGAGGGCCCAACAGTCCGGTTCTGGGACCCTGCAACCCGATCCGGACGATTCCCAATCTCACGATTCAGACGGCCGGGAACGACGACTACTACCGCTTCTACATGCCGGCCACGGGGAGCAATGCGGACGAAGTACGGATCGATTTCCCGAACTCGCAGGGGAACCTCGACCTCGCGTTGCTCAACGCCGCGGGAACCGTCCTCGCGACGGCGGCCACGTCGTCCAACACCGAGAAGATCTCACTGAACAACCGGCCGCCGGGCTGGTACAACGTCCGCGTGTACGGCGCCGCGAGCCCCGGCTATGCGCTCACCATCAATCCTTCTCAGAACGGAGCCCCGGCCGTCACGGTGACGAATCCTCCCGCGGGGAACTGGGGCGTCTCCGAGACCGGCACCTACACCACGACCTGGACGGCGAGCGACCCCGAGGGAAATCCGACGTGGGTCGACGTGTTTCTCAATACCTCGCCGGCCCTGGACGGGAACGAGATCTTTCTCGCCACCTCGCAGGCCACGCCGGGGGCACAGGGTTTCTACGTGATCAATCCGGCTTCGCTCCCGCAGGCGAAGTACTACGTGTACGTGAGGATCACGGACGGAGGAACCACGACCGGAGACTGGTCCACGGGCACCATCACCATCCTGGACGTGACCGGTGTCGAGAATTCCCCCGTGGCCGCCGCCTGGCGCCTCCTGCCCAGCGCGCCGAACCCATTCAATCCCGAGGTCGCCCTGCGGCTCGAGGTGAAGCAGCAGTCACGCGTGTCCTGGCGGATCCACGATGCTCGCGGCGCGCTGGTGCGTACGCTCGAGAAGGGTCCGCTCCCGGTCGGCTTGCATGAGAGGCGATGGGATGGACGTGACGACCGCGGCAGGTCCGTGGCGAGCGGGGTCTACTACATGATCGTCGAGGCCGAAGGCTTCACCGGGAGACGGAAGCTCACGCTGCTGCGGTAACACTCGCACAAGACGCCCTCGCGTACCTGCCGGACGAGCTTCCGTTCCATGGAGCCCTCCGACTCCGTCGAATTCGTTGTCCGCTAGGTCTCGAGTCGCAGCTGCGGATCCTCGACGGCTCCGGGTTCGTCGAGACGCCGCAGGTTGAAGACACCCGCGCCGAGCAGCCGCACGGGGCGCCGGCCCGCCTCGGTCCTGTCGAGCAAGGCGACCGCGCGCGATGCGATCCCGTCGGGATCGCTCGTGGCTTCCTGCGAGTGGCTCCGCGTGATGGTGGTGAAGTCGGCGTACCGAACCTTGATGGTCACGGTGCGCGCGGTGATTCCCTTGCGGACGAGCCACAGGGCATTGTCGCGAGCCATCGTCGCGATCTCCGACCGGATGCGGCCCGGATCCGTCAGATCCTCGGCGTACGTTACCTCCGAGGACGAGGACTTCGACGGACGGTCCGGCTCCACCCGGCGGTCGTCCACGCCGAGCGCCAGGCGTTGAAGCCACTCGGTCGAGCTCCCCACGGCCTCGCGCAAGACGTCGGGATCTGCGGCACGGATGTCGACGACCCGGTGGATGCCGCGCGCGCGAAGACGCTCCGCCGTCACGGGACCCACGCCCCACAAGGCATCCACGGGCAGCTGCTGCAGGAACGATTCGATGCGTTCCGGCGCCACGACCGTGAGTCCGTCCGGTTTGCGCCATCCCGAGGCGATCTTCGCCAGGAACTTGTTCGGCGCGACGCCGGCCGATGCCGTGAGCCCGGTCGCTTCGCGGATCGAGGCCTTCAGACGCTTCGCCACCTGGACGCCGAGCGTCTCACCCCAGGCGTTCTGCGTGACGTCCAGGTAGGCCTCGTCCAGCGAGAGTGGCTCCACGAGGGGAGTGGCCTCTCGAAGGATCGCCAGGACCTGCCGCGAGACCGTCCGGTACTTCGTGAAGTCGGGCGACACGATGTGGAGATCCGGGCAGAGGCGAACCGCGCGGCTCATCGGGATCGCGGACCGAACCCCGTGCGACCGCGCCTCGTAGCTCGCGGCCGCGACCACGCCGCGCGACTCGGGGGAACCACCGACGGCAACGGGCCGGCCGCGAAGCTCCGGCCGATCGCGCTGCTCGACCGAGGCGTAGAACGCGTCCATGTCGATGTGCAGGATGCGTCGGAGCACGGGCCAGTGAGCGCGTCAGGTCCCCAGGATCTCGTGCAAGGCCGCCCGAACGCTCTCGATTCGTACCTGGTGGTCGGGCTGCTTCCAGAGGGTCGTGCCGTTCGGGTCCCGGACCACGAGCCCGTGGGACTTGAATCCCAGCTCTCGGATCGACTCCTTTGCTTCCGGCAGCGTCGCGTCCACGTTGTGGGGAGTCACCTTGCCGGGGAACTCGTTCTTGAGCCCGCTCACGGCGGGCTTCATCCGCGCGCAGATCATTCAGCCGGGGAGGTAATAGTAGGTCACCGTCACCGCCGCGGCCTTCCCCAAGACGGCCGTCGCCTCCGGGGTCGGATTCTCGGACCTCGTTCTCCACTCGCCCTCGCTCGCGCCGCGGGACCCGCAGCCCAGGAACCCCACGGCGACGAGCGCCACGGCGAGGAGGTTCCGGGTGAGTCGTCTCGTTCCGGTCATGTTCGATCCCTCCCGATTCTCGTGCACCACGATGGGAACGCGTTCGAACCCATCCTACACCCTTGTGGGGGTCCGCGGCGCGAGTGGTGGAGTCACGCGTCGAATCCCATTCGCCGCAGGAAATCCCCCCATCTCGGGTCCTCGTGCAGCGCGCGAAGGTGGGGGCTGGCCTTGATCTCGGTGAGCCCGCCGTCCCGCTCCGCATGGGCTCGCTCGAGCCAGTCGAAGGCCCGGTCCTTCTCCCCACGGACGGAGCACACTTCCGCGATCTGGGTCGGAGCGTGCTCCGCGTGCCGCTGGATCAGGTCCCGAAGCGCCTCGTCGGCGTGCTCGGTATCGCCTGACGTGGCGTGGAGGATCGCCAGCGCGTAGAGCCGTACCAGCTCTTCCGGCTCGCGCCGGGCTTCGGTGAGAGCCTCCCGGGTCCGTCCCTGGGCCGCGAGAGAAAGCGCGAGTCCCGCGTGCGCGACGGTCCCCTCCGAGGCGAACTCGAGCGATTGGCGGAACGCCGCTTCGGCTTCCTCCGCGCGTCCCGCGGCGTAGAGATTCAAGCCGAGGTTGAGGTAGGTCGCCGAGCTGAGCGGGTCCCGCGCGAGCGCCCTGTGGTCCAGCTCGATCGCGTCCTCGAGCCGGCCGACATTGCGCGCGAGGATTCCGAGCATGTGGAGAACCCGGTCGTCCTGCGGAGCCAGCTCCTCGGCACGCTTCAAGGACGCGAGCGCGGCCGGCCAGTCCCAGTCATAGGTCATCTGGATCCACCCCAGGCGGACGTATCCGTCCGGCAGATCCGGTCGCAGCGCGAGCGCCCGCTCGGCCGCCTCCCGGGCTCGCTCGTTTCCCTCCGCGACCGGGGCCCAGCCGCAGGCGGCCTCGACGGTGTGGGCACGGCTCAGCTCGGCCCACCCAACGGCGAAGTCGGGGTCGAGCGCGAGCGCTTCCTTCAGGCGGCCGATCCCCTTGACCATGTCCTCCTGGGTCCAGCGATCGATGCAGTGCCGCGCCAGCAGGTACAGGCGGTGCGCCTCGGGGTTGGCGGCTCTCCCGCGCGCCGCGTTCGCGACGTCCTCGCGGACCCGGACCAGCTCGCTCGAGCCCGCTTCCGCTCCCAGGAGCGCCGCGCGCAATTCCTTCACGACCGACTGCGCGATGTCGTCCTGCACCGCGAAGATGTCGTCCAGCGTCCGGTCGTACGTCTCCGACCAGATGTGATATCCGTTCGCGACCTCCACGAGCTGCACCGTGATGCGCGCGCGGTTTCCGCTCCTCCGGACGCTTCCCTCGAGCAGCGTCGCGACCCTGAGCTTCCGGCCGATCGTCGCGACATCGTCCCGTGTTCCCTTGAACTGGAAGGACGACGTGCGCGCGGCGACATGCAGATTCGGGATGCCGGCCAGCATGCCCAGGAGCTCGTCGGCGAGGCCGTCGGAGAAGTACTCGTCCTCTTCGTCCCGGCTTCGATTCACGAACGGGAGCACGGCGATGGAGGGGGCCGTCCCGGGTCGCGGCGCGTCGGTCCGGACCGGCTCCGGGGCAAGGTCGAGCGTGGCCAGGGTCTCGGCCAGCTCGAGCGCGGAGGCGGGACGCCTTGCGGGGTCCTTCTCCAGGCAATGCTCGACGACCCGCTCCAGACCCCGCGGCAGATCCGGTCGAATCAGGCTCAGAGGCTCCGGTGAGTCGCGAAGAATGGACGAGGTCACGTCCGCGTGGGTCCTTCCGCCGAAAGGGCGGCGTCCCGCCGTCAGCTCGTAGAGGATGATCCCCAGCGCGAAAAGGTCGCACCGAGCATCGACCCGATCGCCTCGGAGCTGCTCGGGGGCCATGTACGGGACCGTGCCCAGCAGGGCGCCCTCGACGGTGAGGGGATCCGCGAGTGTGGTCTCCGCCACCGGACCTGATGGCGGGTCAACCTCTTCGGCGACCTTCGCGAGTCCGAAGTCGAGGACCTTGACTCGACCGTCGTCCGCCACCATGACGTTCCCGGGTTTGAGGTCCCGGTGGATCACTCCCTTTCCCTGCGCGGCGACGAGCGCACGGGTGATCGCGATCCCGAAGTCGACGATCTGCGCGACCGGGAGACCGCCCGGGACGACGAGACTCGAGAGCGGTCGTCCCACGACGAGCTCCATCGTGAGGAAACGCACCCCGTCCTCCTCCTCGACGGAGTAGAGCGTGACGATGTTGGGGTGGTTGAGCCCCGCGACCGTCCTGGCCTCACGCTCGAACCGGGCGAGGCGGTCCGGTCTGGAGGCGACCTCCGCCGGCAGCACCTTCACCGCGACCTCGCGGCCGAGCCGGAGGTCCCTGGCCCGGTAGACTTCTCCCATGCCCCCGGTCCCCAGCGGGCCGAGGATCTCGTAGGTGCCGAGCCTGGTGTTCGGGGCGAGCGGCATGGCGGGCAGTCTAGCTCCGCGGAGTGGGGGCCACAGGCCGGGAAGATCCCCGTCCTGGACGCTTGGTGGGGGTCACCCTACTCTCTTTCTCACCCCCCCGCTCTGGCGTTTCCCCCCTCAGGACGTCGATTCGTTGCGACTGCCTCGCTGACTCCGCGCGGTTGGGAGTTCGCGCGGCGACTGGACGGTCCCCGCCATCCGCCCCCCCGAGCTCGTTGGTTCATGCCGCCATCGAGCATCTCGAACCCTCACCTTGCTCGCTCGCCGGATCGAGGGGAGCCGTCATGTGGAACAAGGGTCTGCGACGCGCCGGCATGCCGCCGGCTACCGTCGCGCGCATCCTCGCGGCAACCGCCGTTCTGGTCACGGGAACGGCGTCCGCGTATGACGAGCGGCCCAACACATCGGGCAGCCATGACAAGAGCCAGCAGCGCCTGACCGTCCGTCGGGACGGGAGATTCGTGCACAACGTGGGCAGGCTGCAGCTCCAGCTCACGAACATCGGACAGACCGGGAACACCGCCAACCCCGCCCTCACCACCGTTCCCTCGGCCGAGTATCCGCCCGGATCCGGCCACGACCACCTCTTCGCGGCGGGACTCTGGATCGGCGCCATCGACGCGAGCGGGATCCCGCACGTGACGACCGCCGCGTTCGACATCGAGTTCTCCCCCGAGATGGATCCCCAGGACATCTGCGTCAACCTGCCGGCGGACCAGGTCGCCGACATCCGCGAGGCCTACGAGGGAATCCCCGGAGGCAACCGGGTCATCTCGTCGAGCCTCGATCCGGACGACGACGGCGACGGCCAGGTGAACGAGGACTTCCTGAACGGGCTCGACGACGATCTCGACGGGCTGTGCGACGAGGACTACAGCGCGATCGGACAGCAGATGTTCGCGACCGAGTATCGGGACGATCTGCCCACCATTCGCCAGCTCAACCCCGAGCACGTCCCGCTCGGCGTTCGCGTGCGCCAGACGAGCTATGCATGGTCGACGCCGGGGCAGAGCGACTTCGTCGGGATGGACTACCACATCACGAACCTGAGCGGCCGCTCGATCCGCAACGTGTACGTGGCGATCTTCGCGGACCCCGACGTGGGAAGCCGCGCGGTCGATCTCTACTTCCGAGACGACCAGTGCGCCCTCTTCGACTCGACCGTGACGTATGTCGGCGCTTCCGGGGAGCCGGCCAATCGTCGGATCCAGATGGCGTACGCGTACGACAATCCGGATGACCCGAACCGCCCCCAGGATAACCAGGGAGGGGACGTGCCTGGCTACTTCGGATGCATGTTCCTGAACCACACCGTCGATCCCTCCGGCGTCAGCGCGCCCCAGCGCGTCGGCATCACCGCGTTCAAATTCTTCGCGGGAGAGGCGTCGTTCGAAGCGGGAGGCGATCCGGAGAACGATGCCCAGCGGTACCAGCTCATGTCCGATCCGAGACTCAATCCGAACAGCGGGTCCTTCACCGGCAATACTCAGTCTTCACGGCCGCTCGACTATCGGTTCATCATGGCCACGGGTCCCTTCAGCCAGATCCTTCCGGATTCCACGCTGACGGTGTCGGTGGCCTGGGTGGCCGGGCTCGGACTGGGACGCCACGCGGGAAACGAGCAGCCGGGAACCCTGATCGCGAACGCGAAGGCAGCCCAGCAGGTGTTCGACGGGCTCTACGCGGATCTGGACAACGATCAGCTGACGGGAGTCTGCGGCAAGGAATCGTGCCTTCGGAACACGAGCGGCGGGCGTGCGTTCACGTACCGTGTCCCGGACGCGTGCAAGGCACGGTTCCACGCGGACCCCGCGTCCGAGGGCTTCCCGCAGTATCCCGAGTGGGATCCGAACACCTCGTGCGAGAACCAGCAGGATGGAACGTACGTCTGCCCTGACCGGCCGGACCATTGCGCGTCGGAGGACACGACGGACGTCCTGGTCGCATCTCCCGAGTGCGTCTACGTGGACCTCGACTGCGACGTGAACACGGGCCTCGGCGGCCGGGAGCGCTCGATCAACTGGGTGGCGGCGGCGCCCCTCCCCGCGCCCTTCTTCTCGGGCACGAACGGCCGGGCGGAGCCGAGGGACTTCCTGCCGAACTACGCCACGTCCCAGGACTCGCTCCGGGTGTCCGCGTGGTTCTTCCCGGGGGACAGCAAGGTCACGCTCAAGTGGAACGATTTCGCGGAGCGGATTCGCGACGCACAGCGGGGAAATCTCAAGGAGTTCGTCGGATATCGCATCTACAAGGCCGCGGGATGGAGCCGTCCGGAAGGGACGAACGCCCCCTCACGTGATCTCTGGATCCTTCTCGGAGAGTGGCGAAAGGACCCCAAGGGATCGCCGGCGCGAAACCTCGGCGAGCTGATCGATCCTGCTGCTCCGATCATCTCGACGAGCCAGGTTCAGGTGCGCTGGGATCCCGTCGCGAGACAGGCGACGAACGACTCGACGAAGTGGACCACCGAGATCGATACCGTTCACGCGGTCGGACGGTACAGCTTCGTGGACACGAACGTCCTGAACGGATTTCCCTACTTCTACTCGATCGTCCCCGTGTCGATCGTTCCGGGGGAGACGGCGTCCACGGACGTGGTGCTGAGCGGGAATCCCAGCGCCACCAACGCGCAGGTCGTGTTTCCGCGCGGAGACGCGCAGCCGACGCACGAGGACGTGTACGTCGTTCCGAATCCCTACAAGGCGAACGCGGAATGGGACCTCGTGCCTCGTGACGAGGATCCCTCCGGGACCAAGGTCCTCTTTACGAATCTGCCGGCAACGAGAGGGACGATCCACGTGTACACGCTCGCCGGCGATCTCGTGATCGACCTGCCGTTCGACGGCACGGCGGCTCCCGACATGCAGTACGGGAAGGATCCGGTCCTAGCGGGCGAGGGTTCGGTCCCGTGGAATCTGATCTCGCGAAACGGCCAGAAGATCGTGAGCGGGATCTATCTCTATTCGGTCGACACCGATCTGGGACGGCAGGTCGGGAAGTTCGTCGTGATTCGATGAGCTTGGGTGCCACGGATCAAAACGTGAAGGAAGCCTGCGCCGCGAAGAGAGACGGCTTGATCTCGCGGCCTTCCAGGTTCGTGTGCTGATAGACGAGCTTCGTGAGGATGTTGCGGTCGATTCGATAGCCGGCTCCGATCTCCCAGCGCGAGATGTTCGAGTCCCAGGAGTGCTTCTCTCCGCTCGAGTCCTCGATCTCGGAGAAGCGCATGCCGTCGAGGCGACCGGCACCGAAGGCGCCGAACGGCAGGGAGTACTTCATCTCGACATAGCCTGTCGTGACCTCGAGGTCGCCCACGGTCGGGGTCTGCCACGTGTTCCACGCACCTTCGGCGCGCAGCTCCAGGTGTCCGGTGGCGAACTCGAAGTCCACCATGCCGAGCGTCTGGTAGAAGTTGTTCACGTTGTCGCCGGAAGGGAGCTGCTCGTTCAGCCCCTCGACCAGATAAGGACCGAGCGCTCCGGACACTCCGAATCGCAGGCCGGGCGCGGGGGCGAGCCCGATCCGGCCCATGATCGTCTTGCCGGAGTTCTCGTCCTTCACGGTGCTGCCCCAGCCGGGCGTTCCCGCCGTGACTCCCATCGAGTACTCGACGAGTCCCTCGCTCCCCATGGCGATGATCCCGACATCCCAATAGGAATCGTCCACCACGGGCATGCCCATGCCCATCGAGTAGCCGAAGTAGTCGATGTCGTACTGGCCGTTTCCTGCGTTCGCGATCAGCACGTCGGCGGTCGGCGGGATCTCCCACCACAGGAGGGTCGTGTGGTACTGGTACATGAGCGGCGTGGCGACCAGGGGATTCTTGTTCGAGTAGGTGCGCGGACCGTAGGTGCCGATCGGCCACGGGATCTTCCCCGCCTGGAGATGGGCGTCGTGCCCGGGGAACGGCGTGAAGAGGACGTAGGCGCCGTCCACGTAGGGAGTCGCGCCGTCGCGCAGGACCACCTGCCCGAAGATGTCGACGCGCTCGTTCACGTTCGCGTCGAGGAACAGGCGGAGTCCGTACGGGTCGTACGGCGAATCGCCGCGGGTGAGCGTGTTGAGCTCGTGCGTGTCGCTCCGCTGGGCCGCGACCAGATCGAGCAGCCCGTGGATCCGGAGGTCGGACGCACGGAGCGGCGAAGCGATCAGAAGTCCCGCGACGGCAAGCGCGGGCCATGAGGAGCGAATCCGGAGCGACATGTCGGGCCTCCGTCCCCGGAACGGCGTGGATCGACGATGGACCCGTTATCGGTCGGATGGCCGAGGCTCTTGAGAAGCGATGTGGAGCCCGCGTGCGTGCCCCCCCCCGATCGCCGGGAGGCCGCTGGCGCCGCTAAACAGGCCTCAGGATGGGACTTCCCGGCCTACTTCGGGATCTGCTCGAAGAGAAGCCGGACCAGCCCGTCCATGGACTCCCGGAAGAACTCGCGGCTTTCTTCATCGGCGCCGGCGAACTCCGCCTCGTAGGCGCCGAGGCTCACGGTCTTCCGGACATCCTCGAGCTTCGCCGAGAGCGAGCCCATCCGGCGCACGGCAGCGACCACCTGGTCGCGAACGTCGCGCATCAGGTCGATCGTCCGCCTGAGGTAGGCCTTGTCGCGCATCACCTCGCCATGCCCGGGCACGAGGACGTCGACGTCCATGGCCGCCAGCTCCTCGAGCACCGGGATCTGCTCGTAGGGATAGCCCGCGAAGAAATAGGGGACCGGCGAGGCGACGAGATCGCCGGCGACGAGAATCCGCTCGCGAGGCAGGTAGAGAACGAGGTCGCCGGACGAGTGGCCCCGTCCCGGATGCCAGAGCCGCACCGAGCGGCCACCGAGGTCGATCGTCACCTCGCCGGGAACGGTGACGTTCGCGTACCGAGGCACGTAGGATCCGAACTCCTGGAGCACCGCCCGACGCGCCTCGACCTGCCGGGTCAACGTCCGGCGTGCCTCGTCGCCGAGCTTCTTCCCGTCCGTCCCCACTCCCCGTCGCAGCTGGTCCTCCATGGACGCGAGGCGCTTCCCGTAGCGCTCGCGATTCGGCACGTCGTACGCCTCCTCGAGCTCGGGAGTCGACGTGTGGGCGATGATCGCGAGCCCGGGGAAGGCGTCGGCGTAGAGAGCGTTGCCCCGGACGTGATCGGGATGCCAGTGGGTGTTGACGAGGTATCGCACGGGCAGCGCGGTCCACCGGCGGATCTGCGCGATGTCCTCGCGGGTGCTCGACGGCAGGTATCCCGAATCGACCACGAGCGCCTCCCGGTCGCCGACGATCACGGTGGTGTTCCCCTGGGGGTTCGTGTCCGGCGAGTCCCGGTGCCGGATGACGTAGACGCCCTTCGCGATCTCGGAGGCGCTTCGCTCCGCAGTGGTGACGGACCGGGCGGAGCCTGGAGGGACGGACGGGGAGGACTGGGCTGCGGCGCTCGTGGTGTGGAACGTGGCCAGAAGCGCGCAGCAGGCAAGCAGGACGGACTTCATGCCCGGCTCCTCATCACCCGGCGGTGGTGGGGTTCACTTCTTCTGCGCCGCGCGAACGTCGTAGACGCGGTAGCTCGGGGACTCGAGCACGACGGGGTAGCGCGAATCGA
>DASTBC010000254.1 GCA_035712245.1 Candidatus Eisenbacteria bacterium | reverse complement strand
AGGCGTGCACAGCCACGAGCGCCATCTCGCCTCGCTCCTGCGCGACGCTGGGGAAGCGGGCGTGAAGCGGATCCGCGTGCACGCGTTCACCGACGGCCGGGACACGCCGCCGCGCTCGGCCGGCGCGTCCATCTCCGCGCTCGAGGGCATCCTCCGCGAGCTTCCCGGCGCGGCGATCGCGACGGTGTCGGGGCGCTTCTACGCCATGGATCGCGACAAGCGCTGGGACCGCACCGAGCGCGCGTACCGCGCCCTGGTGCTCGGCGAGGGCCAGGAGGCCGCCTCCGGAGAAGAAGGAGTTGCTGCGGCGTACGGGAGGGGCGAAGGCGACGAGTTCATCCAACCCACCGTCCTCCGCGGCGCGGATGGATCGATCCGGGACGGCGACACGGTGATCGCGTTCAACTTCAGGCCCGATCGGATGAGGCAGATCTCGCGCGCGCTCGCCGACCCGACCTTCGACTCGTTCCAGAGACCCGGCCTGCCGCGGGAGCTCCACTACGTCTGTATGACCGAGTACGACGAGACCTTCCGCTTCCCCGTGATCTGCCGGGACGAGCCGCTCCGCAGGACGGTCGGGGAGGTCGTGAGCGAGGCGGGGATCCGCCAGCTCCGGATCGCGGAGACCGAGAAGTACGCGCACGTGACCTACTTCCTGAACGGGAGCGAGGAGACGCCGTTTGCGGGCGAGGACCGCGTGCTGATCCCGTCCCCGAAAGTGACCACCTACGACCTGAAGCCCGAGATGAGCGCCCTCGAGGTCACGGCCGAGCTCGAGCGAAGGCTCGCCGATCCGAACGGGTACGGCTTCTTCGTCCTCAACTACGCGAACGCCGACATGGTGGGGCATACCGGCGTGATCGAGGCGGCGGTGCGGGCGGTCCAGACCGTCGACACCTGCCTCGGGCGCGTGGTCGACGCGGTGCGGCGCCGAGGCGGGATCGCGCTGGTGACGGCCGACCACGGGAACGCCGAGCAGATGGTCGACGAGGCGACCGGGGAGCCTCACACGGCCCACACGCTGAACCCCGTCCCGATTCTCGCGGCCGGGAGCGAGGCGTACCCGATCCGGGACGGGATCCTGGCCGACGTCGCCCCGACCCTGCTCGAGCTGATGGGGCTGCCCCAGCCGGCCGAGATGACGGGACGGAGCCTCCTCGCCCGGGACTGATCCTCTCCGCGTCCGCTCGCCTTCTCCGCGACCTCGATCACCCGCTCGCGCCACCGCCTGGTTGGGCTGCGGACCCCATCTCCGTGGGCGGATGCGCCCACTTCGAGTCCCGATCCCGCCCACGACGTCTGGGCCCGACGCCGCGTGCCACCGTGCCGCACGCAAACTTCATCCTCGACATTCGGCAGTGGCTGTAAGTAGCTACTAATAAACGTCTTGTGTATGGCCAGATCGGGCCATCTCCCTCCGTGTCGTGCCCTGGAAAGTTCCTCGGGATCGCCCCTCCCGGAACGCCGGTTGCAGTACGTATCGAGCGTTGGTGATGCACCAAAAAAACTGAATATGTCCCTGCCGTGATCGCGAGAATCGTCCGGTCCTGAGCTGATCCCCTCGACGAGACGACGCAGTTCCAACGGCACCGGATGCACGACACAAAGGCGGGGACTGTATCTTGCGGGGCAACCCGCTCCGAGGACCCACTCCCCCTGGGTCCTCCCCCGAAGGCGCCGTGGCGAGACTGCGGCGCCTTCCTTCATTTGCCTCCCCCTTTCGCCTCTGCTAGCTTGGAGAAGGCTATCCCTCGTAGAAGTCTCCAGATCGGAGGGGTCGGGTTGGCGAAGAATCGGTGGATCCTGGGATGCGCGCTCCTGCTCGGCGGCACGGTCGCCACGGTCGCGCTGGCGTTCCTCGTGGTGCACCTCGCGCTGAGCGGCGATCAGATCTCGCTGGGATCGATCGGCGGACGCGTCGGCTTGGTGGAAGTCCTGGGGGACATCTCCGAGTCGGAGAGCGTGGTCGAGCAGCTGGAGCGGCTCGGCCGCGATCCCAGCGTGCACGCCATCGTGATCCGGATCGACAGTCCCGGCGGCGGCGTCGCGGCTTCGCAGGAGATCTACGAGGCCGTTCAAAAGGTGCGCAAGCAGGACAAGCCCGTCGTGGCCTCGCTCGCCGGGGTCGCCGCATCGGGCGGGTACTACGTGGCCTGCGCCGCGGACACGATCGTCGCGAATCCCGGCACGCTCACGGGCAGCATCGGCGTCATCATGAGCTTTCCGAACACCGAGGAGCTCTTCCGCAAGGTCGGGGTCAAGCTCGAGGTGATCAAGACGGGTCAGTTCAAGGATGTCGGATCCATCTGGAGGCCGATGACGGACGAGGAGCGGGAGCTCCTCCAGGGCGTTCTCACGAACGTGTACGACCAGTTCGTGGACGCCATCGCGGAAGGGCGGGGGATGAGCCGCGACCGCATTCTCCCGTACGCGGACGGCCGTGTCTTTTCCGGCGACCAGGCGCAGGAGTACGGATTCGTGGACGTGCTCGGCGACTTGGACGACGCGATCGACATCGCCGGCGAGCTGGGGGGGATCGGCGGCAAGCCCTCGGTCGTGCGCAAGGAGCGGCGCCGTGTCACGCTCCTGGATTTCCTGGACGAGAAGATGAACCTCATGGGCCGCGTGGCGGGCATCCGCCCCTCGGGCCCCCTGTTGGAGTATCGCCTGCGTTGATTGACGCCTAGATAGGCCGATGCTAGATTCTTGCGCGCTGTTCCCCGGAGCAGCGCTGGCATGGAGGTGCCATGACGAAAGCCGATCTCGTAGATGAAATCTCGACTCAAACCAAGATCTCGAAGAGCGAGACGGCGACGATCGTCGATCAGTTGCTGAACGCGATCTCGCGGGCGCTGAGTGAGGGGAAGCACATCGAGATCCGGGGGTTCGGAACCTTCAAGGTCCGGGAGCGCAAGGCGCGGAAGGCCCGGAACCCCCGATCGGGCGCCGAGGTGATGGTGCCGGCGAAGCTGGTGCCGGTGTTCAAGGCGTCGAACGAGCTCAAGGGCGCGGTTCGCGGCGACTGACGCCGCGGGCGGCCGAAGGAGACCGATGGGAAGCGGAAAGAAGCGGAAGCGGAAGAAGATCGCCACGCACAAGAGAAAGAAACGGCTCCGTCGCGATCGTCACAAGAAGAAGCAGCGCTGATCGCGTGATCGTCGCGGCCCGCTTCACGCCGCTCCCGGTTCCAGGCCCGGCCCGGCGCGCTCCCCCGCGGAGACGCCCGGGCCGGGCTTCTTCCGTCGCCACCGCAGGGGCGGCCTCGCGGAGCCCCTTCGTCCCATGAGACGCACCCTCGTCGGCAGGCTGGAGCGCACGCGCTTCGGATACGGGTTCGTCCGCCTCGAGGACGGCGGCGACGATCTCTTCATCCCGCCCTTCGCGATGGCGGGCGCGCTGCACGGAGACCGCGTCCGCGTCGGCTTTCTCGAGACGGGGGAGCGGGGCGACGCCCACGAGATCCTCGAGGTGCTCGAGCGCACGCGGTTCGGCATCGTCGGACGGTTCGAGGGACGTGGCCGGTCGCACGTCGCCCTCTATCCCGAGCGCCCCGAGTATCCCCGCGAGATCCTCCTCACGCTCCATGCGCGCTCGAAGGTCCCTCCCGGGGCGCGCGTGGTCGTGCGGCTCCATCCCACGCCCCCCGACCCCATCGTCGGCACGGTGGAGAAGTCGTTCGCGGACGACGATCCCCGCGAGGACAGCCTCCTCGTCGCGCTGGAGGAGGGGATCCGGACCGAGTTCGATCCCGAGGCCGAGCGCGAGGCGGCCGCCTTTCGCGAGGACTCGGTGGCGCACGCGACGCGCCATCGGGAGGACTTCCGCGGCCGGCTCGTCCTCACGATCGATCCCGAGGATGCGCAGGATCACGACGACGCGCTCTCGATCGAGCCGCGGCCGGGCGGAGTCTCGACGGTCGGGATCCACATCGCCGACGTGACGCACTACGTCCGCCCGGGCACGGCGCTGGATCGGGAGGCCCAGGAGCGCGGGAACAGCGTGTACCTCGCGGACACGACCTTTCCGATGTTGCCGCGCGCGCTCTCGTCGGGGCTCTGCAGCCTCTCGGACGGCGTCGACCGGCTCACCGTCACGGTGCTCGCGGATCTCGACGCCGAGGGGGCGCTCCGGGACGCGCGAATCGTGGAGGGGGTGATCCGGAGCCGTGCCTCGCTCTCGTATCCCGACGCGCATCGGCTGATCCGCGACGAGCGCGGGGACATCCCGGATGCGCTCCGCGCCCTCGACCGGCTCGCGAAAGCGCTCCGGAAGCGGCGGCTCGAGCGCGGCGGGCTCGAGCTGGACCTGCCGGAGATCAAGCCGGAGCTGGCCGCCTCCGGCGATCCCGTCGCGTTCGA
>DASTBC010000253.1 GCA_035712245.1 Candidatus Eisenbacteria bacterium | reverse complement strand
TGTCGGAGAGATCGGGAATCGCGTCCAGCGGCGTCTCGCGGATCGCGCGGAGCCCGAACACGGTAGCGATCAGGACCACCGTGACCGTGAGGATCCGGTTTCGCGCGCACCACTCGATCAGGCGCTCGATCATCGTCGCGTCACCATTTCTGGGTCGCCGAGCGCAGGCGAACCTCGGCGGCGACGAGGAAGTTCCCGGAGGTGACCACGATCTCGCCCTCCGTGACCCCGCTCAGGACCTCGAAATCGGTCCCCGCCTTGGAGCCGAGCCGGACCTCGCGCGGCGCGAGCCGCCCGTCTCCGAGATCCACGAACACGATCCGGCGATCCCCGGCGTAGAGCACCGCGCTCTCCGGGATCGCGAGGCGCTCGCCAAGAGGGCGCTCGAGCATCATGTCGACGAACATTCCCGGCTTGAGATCGCCCCGGGGATTCGGCACCTCGGCGCGCACCTCTCCGGTCCTCGTGTTCGGATCGAGGAAGGGGTTCACGGCCGACACCCGGCCCAGGCGCGCGTGCTCTCCCGGGGACGAAAGGAGGATGCGCGCCGGCATCCCGACGCGCACGAGCGGGAGCTCGTACTGGTAGACGCTCGCGACGACCCAGACCGGGTTGACCGTCGCGATGCGGTAGAGGGGCTGGCCCGCCTCGAACGAGCTCCCCGCCACGATGTTCTTCTCCACGACCACGCCGGACTCGGGCGCGTGGATCGGAAGCGTCTCGCGCGCCTTCCCGGACCTCACGATCTCGTCGAGGATCGAAGGGGCGATGTCCCAGAGCCGGAGCCTCTGGCGGGACGCGGCCGCGAGGTCCGCGCCCTGCTCGCCCGACTTGAGCGCCTCCAGATACTCCTGCTGCGCGGAGAGGAGGTCCGGGCTGTAGACGGTAAAGAGGACCTCCCCGCGGCGGACCTCGCGCCCCGTGTAGTCCACGCGGATGTCGCGCACCCAGCCCGCGAACTTGAGCGACACCTCGGTGCGGCGGGTCTCGTCGTACGTCACGCGTCCGGCGGCGCGGATCGTGGCGTTCAGATGCTTCCGGACGACCGGGCCCGTGCGGATCCCGATCGCCTGCCGGCGCGCCGGGTCGATCGTGACGGCGTTCTCGTCGACCGGAGCGGGTCCCGCGGCGCCCCCTGGCGCGCCACCGCCCGGCGCGCGTCCGGCGGACGGCGTCCCTCCGACGTAGGCGAACCCCGTGGTGTTGGTGCTGAGCCGGTAGATCGCTTCCGCGTGTCCTTCCGCGGCGTGAATCGCGATCGTGACGTCCCAGTCTCCCTGCATCGAGAGGCCGTACTCCGCCTCGTAGGTGCCCGGCTTCGTCTCGCGGAACTCGCCCCTGCTCTCCATGCGCGGCATCGCGCCCATCGCCGGCATCACGACCAGCGCGGAGAGCGTGCCGCGCGTCACGGGGCGGCCGGCGGAGTCGCGCAGGGTGGCGACGAAGGTGTTGTCGCCCACGACGGGACGCTCCGGCCGGTTCTCGAGCGTGATCCGGTAGGGTCCGGCGCTCTGGACCGCTCTCGCGGACGTGGCCGTGGTCTCGGTGGTCTCCCGGTCGCGGCGGCCACAGCCGGGGAGCGCGGCGAGGATCGCCAGAGCCGCGGCGACGGCGAGGACCATCGGTGTCGCGCCTGCCCGGGTCGCGGTACTCAACGAGAGAGTGGAACGGAGAGGCCTCATCGCTCCACCTCCACCGGCGCGACGTCGATCCCCATCGCGCGCTCCAGATCGGCGAGCGCCATGCGGTACTCGGAGCGCGCGCGGTGCCCGCTGAGGCGCGCCCGCGCCAGGTCGCGCTCGGCGTTCAGGAGCGCGAGGAAGTCGGTGCGGTTCGACTCGTACCCCGACCGGATCGACGTGAGGGCGCGCTCGGTCGCGGGGATCACGCCCGTCTCCACGATGTGGATCTCGTGACGCGTCTCCTGGACGCGCGCGCGGGCCTCCTCGATCTCCGTTCGCGCGCGGTCGATCGCGGCGAGACGCTCCTGGTTCTTCCGCTCGACGCCCGCGCTCGCTTCCCGCACGCCGGCCGACGTGCCCGTGATCCAGAGC
>DASTBC010000252.1 GCA_035712245.1 Candidatus Eisenbacteria bacterium | reverse complement strand
CGCGTGGGCGAGACGGCCGACGAGATCGCGGCGCTCGTCATCGAGCTGATCCGGGATCCCTCCGGCGCCGCCGCGCTCGCCGAGCGCGGGCGCGCATGGGCTCGCGCCACGTTCACCTGGGATGTCGCGCTGGATGCTCTGGAGGCCTCCGCACCCGTTCGCGAACGTCAGGGCACCGAGCCCCTCCTCGCCGCCGGCGTTTGACCGTTTCCGACTCCCATCTCCTCCTCGCGCCGTTCGCGTTCGCGTTCGCGCTCGCCCTGACGCCCGCGTTCGGATGGCTCGCGCGGCGGACGGGCTATCTCGACCACCCCGATCCGCGCAAGAAGCACGCGGCGCCCACGCCTCTCCTGGGCGGCGTCGCGATCGCCGCCGCGGTCGTGCTCGCGTACCTCCTCGCGCGCGCCGTGCTGCGCCTCCACCTTCCGGGGATCCCGTCCGGGGTGGTCGCGGGCGCCGCGCTCTCCCTGTTCCTCGGACTCATCGACGACCGCCATCCCATGCGCCCGCTCGGGAAGATGGCCGGTCAGATCGCGGCGGCGCTGTGTCTCGTGCTCTGGGGTCCGGAAGTCGCCTGGCTCCGTGACAGCCCGCTCGCGATGGCGGCGGCGGTCGTCGTCGCGGTCGCGCTCCTGAACGCGGTCAATTTCCTCGACGCGATGGATGGAGTCGTGGGCGCGTCGTTCCCCATCATCACGCTCGGGTTCGTGCTCCTCGCCGTCGTGCACGGAGCGCCGGTCGACACGGCGCTCGGCTGGGCGCTGATCGGCGCGTGCGCGGGGTTCCTCGTGTACAACGCGCCTCCCGCCAGGATCTTCCTGGGAGACGCCGGGAGCCACCTCCTCGGGTTCATTCTCGCCGCCCTGGCCCTCCAGTCCCTGGCGCAGGAGCCCTCCTTGCCGCACCTGGCCTCGGTGGCGCTCCTCCTCGCGTACCCGCTCTTCGACGTGACCTTCGTCGTCGTGGATCGCACCCTGCGGAGAAGGCCGATCCACGTCGGAGGAGTCGACCACACGACCCATCGGCTGAGCCGCACCTGCGGCGTCTGGGGTACGGTCGGTGTCGTCGCTTCGGTCGCTATGGCCAGCACGGGCCTTGGATTGTGGGTCTGGGACCTTTCCGACACGCAAGGCGCGATGGCGGTTGTCCTGCTTTCTGGGCTTGCGTATGCCCTTTTTGGGGTCTACCTGAGACGCATCGGTCCCACCCCCTCGTTCGACATTTGACAAATGCTTTTTACAGATGTATAGTGCGCTAGCGACGCATCACTACGGGGGAAGCCGGCCCTCGCCGGTTTGTAGTGGAGGCCACGACCATGTCTCAGCGGCCTGATTCACACCACGACAACGATCCGATTCCGACCGATGTTCCGGAGCTCGATCCGCTCGAACGGCTGAGCCGGGGGCTCACGGCATGGGAGCGGGAGCTATTGGCCCAGCCTCGCTCGCCGTCGCGCCCGCGCGCGTCCACGGAGCTCGAGCGAGTGAACCACGTGCTCCAGGCGAGCCGCCAGGTCACCGGCACGCTCGACTGGAACGAGCTCCTCGTGCGCGTCGTCGACGCGGTCGTCGCGATCGCGTCCGCGGACCGCGGATTCCTCATGCGCATGCGCGAGGACGGAAAACTCCACTTCGAGATCGCGCGGAGCCGCGACGAGGCGACGCTCCCGCCCGAGGAATTCCAGATCTCGTGGGGGATCGCCGAGGAAGCCGCGCACCGCCGCGAGACCGTCTGGGTTCCCGACGCGGTCGGCTCGTCTCTCTTCCAGGATCGCAAGAGCGTTCGCGACCTCTCGCTCCGCACCGTGGTCGCTCTTCCGATCCTGAACGCCGGTCGCGTGCTCGGGGTGCTCTACGTCGATTCCCACTCGATCGCGCACGAGTTCACGCCCGAGGACATCGCGATCCTCGAGGGCTTCGCCGCGCAGGTCGCGGTCGCGCTCGAGAACGCGCGTCTGCACGAGGAGCTGAAGGACTCGAAGAACCGGCTCGAGATCGAGAACCTCAATTTACGGCGCGCCCTCAAGGAAGAATCCCGCTACGGGATCCTCGTCGGCCGGAGCCAGAAGATGCTCCGCGTGATCGAGGTGCTGGAGAAGGTGATCCCGACGCAGGTCTCGGTCCTCGTCCAGGGCGAGACCGGAACGGGCAAGGAGCTCATCGCGCGCGCGATCCACTTGAACGGTCCCCGGCGCGACAAGAACTTCATGGCGGTGAACTGCGGCGCGCTTCCCGAGAACCTCCTCGAGAGCGAGCTCTTCGGCTACCGCAAGGGCGCCTTCACGGGCGCCTCCGAGGATCGCGTCGGGCTCTTCGAGGCCGCCGACGGAGGCACGCTCTTCCTGGACGAGGTGGGGGAGATGCCGCCCACGCTCCAGGTGAAGCTCCTCCGCGTGCTCCAGGACTCCCAGATCCGCCGCGTCGGCGACACCGTGTCCCGCCGCGTCGACTTCCGCCTGATCGCCGCCACGAACCGCGACCTGCGCGCCGAGGTCGAGGCCGGGCGCTTCCGGCAGGATCTCTTCTACCGGCTGAACGTCGTTCCGATCTCGCTCCCGCCGCTCCGCGAGCGGGGAGACGACACGCTCCTCCTCGCGTCCCACTTCCTCGATTTCTTCTCGAAGCAGCAGCAGAAGGAGATCCGGGGGATGTCGGGCGAGTCGCGGGAGCTCCTCCTCCGCCATCCGTGGCCGGGCAACGTGCGCGAGCTGGAGAACGCGATGGCGCGCGCGGTCGCCCTCGCCGACGAGGGCGGGCTCGTCGAGCCGGCGCTCTTCGGGCTCGGACCACCCGTCACGCGGCGCTGGGACGGCCAGCACACGCTTCGCGAGACGCTCGACGCGGTCGAGGCGGAGACGATCCGTGAGGCTCTGCGCCAGTGCGAATCCAACGTCTCGCGCGCCGCGCGCGCCCTCGGCGTGAGCCGCCAGCACCTCCACAATCGGATGAACGCGCATGGGATCCGCCGCTCGCGGATCCTGAGCGAATCGGCCGGGTAGTGACCGACCTCGCCGCGCGGCGACTGGCGTCGCTCCGCGAGGTGTTCCTCTCCAGCGACGAGGCGCTGCGCGCGCAGCTGCCCGAGTATTTCCTCACGTACTACAAGCATCTCCGGATCCTCCGCAATCCCGCGCGCATCGAGCACGTCTTCCAGAAGGGCCGCGAGA
>DASTBC010000251.1 GCA_035712245.1 Candidatus Eisenbacteria bacterium | reverse complement strand
GTGCCGAGCGAGAGTGTCGCATCTCGGGAGAGCGCGTGCGTCGGGCCGTGTGGGATCCGTTGGCTTTGAAGCTCGATGGCGCCGAACGGATCTTCATCGTTCCCGACGGTACCCTTCATCTCGTGAGCTTCGGCGCCCTTCCGGTGGGCCGGACTTCGTACCTCGTCGAGCACGGTCCGGTGCTCCACCTCCTTTCCGCCGAGCGAGAGCTGGTCCGGGAGCCGGCCACCCAACGGGGAGACGGAATCCTGGCTCTCGGCGGTGCTTCGTTCGGCCGCCTGCCCGGTAGCGTATCCCGGCCGGCGACAACCCACGAACGTGCTCCCTGTGAGGACTTCCGGACCCACGAGTTCGAACCGCTGCCCGGATCGGAGGAGGAAGTGAAGCGAATCGCGAAAATCTGGGGAGACCGGTCCGACGTGGCGCTGGTCACCGGCGCCCAGGCGACCGAGGCGGCGTTCCGCTCCCTTGCGCCGGGCCGCGAGGTCGTCCACGTCGCTTCCCATGGGTTTTTCTTTCGAGACTCCTGCGAGCCGGGCTCGGGGAGCACCGGAACACGCGGAATTGGCGGCGTCGTCTCGCCCGCTGCGCGGCCCTCGCGCCGGCCACCGCGGGACAATCCCCTGCGTCTCTCCGGGATCGCGATGGCGGGAGCGAACAGGCGCGGTCAAACAGCGGAAGGCACGGACGATGGAATCCTGACCGCCGAGGAGATCGCCTCCGTGGACCTCTCACGCGTCTCGTGGGTCGTCCTATCGGCGTGCGACACGGGACTCGGCGAGATCCAGTCGGGCGAGGGCGTGCTGGGCTTACGGCGGGCGTTTCAGATCGCCGGGGCGGGGACGCTCGTCATGAGCTTGTGGGCCGTGGAGGACAAGTCGGCTCTGGAGTGGATGGCGGACCTGTATGCCTATCGCGTGCGGCATGGGCTCGGCACGTCGGACGCGATTCGCGAGGCCAGTCGCAACCGGCTTCAGGCCCGCAGGAAGGAGGGTCGCGGAACCCATCCCTACTTCTGGGCAGGCTTCGTGGCGGCCGGCGCCTGGGACTGAGCGGAGTCAGGCGTTCGATTCCGGGTGATGGTCTCGTTATCAGTCTTGGGCGGTTCCCGAGGTGCAACCGTGGCGCGGCCGCGATCGAGCGGCGCAAGGAGGATCGGATGCCGTACGGATGGGAGAACTATCTCGTGTTCGATGCGGACGGGCGGATCAATGTAATCGATGCGGAGCTGGCGAAGCAGATCCGGGATCACCTGAAGTCCAACAAGAACAAGATCTATATGTACTACGTGACCCCGGGCGGCCCGGGGCAGAAGGACAACATGCTGTGCTCGTGCAGGGCGCAGGGAGGAAAGTGATCTCGAGCCCACCAAGACGTCTCGGGTGGGGCCCTACCCCAGATCCGCTGAGAATCCGGGGCGGCTGGACCTGGGGCACCGCACTCGCGTGCACGTTCATGGCTCTGCTCATGCTTGGAGGCGGGCGAACGGCAGACGCCCAGATCTTCGTTCGCACCCCACTTCGACCGGTCGCGCCACCGGACTCGTCGCCGGAGGCCAAGATCTCACCGGAGCTTCGCACGGTCCTTCAATCGGTCGGTCGCACGGAGTTCATCCCGATCGCGGTCGTCATGAAGGAGCAGCTCACGGAATCCGACCGGATGGCCGCTCTGAGCACCATTCCGGCGAACCAACCACCCGACAGTCTCCGCGAGACGAGACGACGGAGACTGATCGATGAGCTTCAGCAACTCGCCCAGACGGAGCAGGCGCAGTTGTTGGATTCGCTCCAGGCGTGGACACCTGACGACGTCCGGCGGGTTCGACCTCTGTGGATCGTCGACGTCATATGCCTGCAGGCCCGTCCCGTGGCGATCCAGCGGATCACCTTGTTTCCGGAGGTGGCCGCCATCGAGCACGACCCGCCTCGTCCGGCCGCGGGCACGGCAACCTGGGCGGTCGACAAGATTGGGGCGGATGATCTCTGGACCACACCCGGACTCACCGGAAGGGGCGTGGTCGTGGGCATCCTGGACATGGGCGTCGACGCTTCGCATCGCGACTTGAAGGATCACCTATGGGAGAACGAGCTGGAGGAGAAGGGTTCGCCCGGGGTCGACGATGACGGCAACACCTTGATCGACGACGTGAACGGATGGAATTTCGCAGCCGACGACGACGACACGGACGATCCGATCGGTCATGGCACCATGATCTCCGGCATCGTGGCGGGCGACGGCACCGCGGGCACCTCGACCGGTGTCGCGCCAGACGCTCAGCTCATGCTCCTGAAAGTGGACACGCTGACGGGCGAGACGACGCAAGGGGACGCCCTGGATGGAATGCAGTACGCCCTCGATAAGAAGGCGAGGATCGTGAACTGCAGCCTTGGATTCCTCTATGCCACAGGCTCCCTGGTCGACCGCTGGCGCGACGCCGTGGACGTGCTGGCGGCGGCGGGCATCCTCTTCGTTACGATCACTCACAATGACGCCAATTCGGTGGCCACCCCGCACAGCATCCGAACGCCGGGGAACGTACCGCTGGCGCTCACCGTGAGCGGGACCGACGACATCGATGCGGCTTATTCCGGCAACAATCATGGTCCGGTCACCTGGCAGGAAGACTCGCACGGGGACTACCCCTGGCCCCCGGGTCTGCTGAAGCCCGATCTCGCCGCTCCGGCCGTTTCGGTCACCACGACGACGCCTTCGTCAGGCTCGTACGTCACGGACACCGGCACGTCGTTCTCAGCGGCCTACACGTCGGGCGCGGCTGCGCTGCTCCTGGAGAAGGACAGCTCGCTTCTCGGCACGGAGCTGAAGTATCTCCTCGAGGAGACGGCCCTGGACATCGGGGATACCGGGCCCGATACCGAGTTCGGGTGGGGGCGCTTGCGGGCGGACGAAGCGGCTGCGGCTACCATCGATCGCTCGCCGTACGATCTCGCGGTGACGGGCACGAGCTCCCTGTGGACCACGGAGGACATCTGGGTGGACAACGACGGGGACGGAGTGGAGGACGTGCCAAGCCTGTCCGGGGTCAACCTCCTCTACGCGAGGATTCGGAATCTCGGTGGGCTGGTCCCCTCGAACGTCGAGGTGAAGTTCTACTATGCCGACGTGGCCACCATCGGGATCAGTGGATTCGATCCGAACGGGGACGGTGATCCCTCCGACGGGGTGTTCACGTACATTGGCTCCTACCGGATCCCAACCCTGGGACCGAAGGGTTCGAAGCACGAGACCGGCATCGCTGTCGTGAACTGGACGGTGCCCGATCCTGGGACGTCGCACTGGTGCGTCGGGATCGGCATCGTCGGTGCGAACTCCATCTTCACCGTGGAGGAGTCGGATCGATCCAACAACGTGGCGTTCCGGAACTTCTTCGAGGTGGAAACGAGCACCGCCGTGTTTCCATTCCTCCTGGCGCCCCCTGCTTCGGATCCGAAGCGGCCGTTTACCGTCGAGATTGTCCGTCAGAATGTTCCGGAGACGATCGAGCTGGAACTGGTGGTGGAGGATGGTAGTGCGGGCGGAATCCAGACGTCCAAGAGCCTACGTAGGATCGCGTACGACAGCCCGGTAGGCAGGGGCCGGCGCGCCGAAGAGTTCCAGCGCGCGCTCCAGCGGTACATCGGCCTCGCGCGCTTCAAGGTTCAAGGGCAGCGAGTGCTCGTCCGGGGGGTCCGCGCTCCGGACGGAGTCCCCGTCCAGGCGTCGCTCGTCATTCGATCCCGACGAAAGCTTCCGGAGAATGGGGGACGGTACGTGACCATCAACACACTGGACCGTTCCGGCAAGGCCACGGGCGGGATCACGCTGAGCCTCGTGGATCGGAAGTGAGCACGGCCATGACCCATCCGGAGCGCCATCAACTGGTGGATCGACGATGAAGGCTGGCGAGAAACGGGTTATCCCGCTGGACGGCGGCACACTCGCAAGGTGTCTCAGCAGCCGGCGCCTGCACCTGATCCTTTTTTCCACGGAAGCCTGTAATTTTCGGTGCGTCTACTGCTACGAGACCTTCCAGTACAAGAAAATGGAACCTTGGGTTGCCGAAGGGGTGAAGCGGCTCCTGGAACGGCGGATGCCCGGGCTGGATGTCCTGGAGCTCTCCTGGTTCGGCGGCGAACCACTTCTCGCGAAGGACATCATCGAGGACGTTCTCGACTACGCTGGACCCCTCGC
>DASTBC010000250.1 GCA_035712245.1 Candidatus Eisenbacteria bacterium | reverse complement strand
GTCACACCGGACCTGGTCGTCGAGCGCGTGGCGGACGATTTCGTCGTCTCGCTCAACGACCGGAACGTGCCGCGGCTCCGGATCAGCGCGGCCTACCAGCAGATGCTCCGGAACAAGTCCGCCGGGCAGGACGAGACCCGGAAGTTCATCTCGGACAAGCTCAACTCCGCGAAATGGCTCATCCAGACGATCGAGCAGCGGCGGAAGACCATGATCAAGGTCATGCGGCGCATCGTCGAGGAGCAGCGCGAGTTCTTCGAGCGCGGCGTCGAGGGGCTGAAGCCGCTCACGCTGCAGCAGATCGCCAATCAGATCGGCATGCACGAATCCACGGTGAGCCGCGTCACCACGAACAAGTACGTCCAGACGCCGCGTGGCGTCTTCGAGCTGAAATACTTCTTCTCGAGCGGACTCGCGACCGAGGAAGGGGACGACGTCTCCGCCAAGGTGGCGAAGGACAAGATCCTGACGCTCATCAACAACGAGGACAAGCGCGATCCCCTGAGCGACCAGCGCATCGCCGAGATCTTGCACGAGCAGGGGCTTCGCATCGCGCGCCGCACCGTGGCCAAGTACCGGGAGGCGCTCCGCCTCCTGCCGGCCCGCGCCCGGCGACGCTACGCCTAGAGTTCGACTCCGGGACCACGAACGGGAGGGGCATTGGAGATCACGATCAAGGGACGCCACTGGAAGCCCACGACTTCGTTCCGGGAATACGCGGTCGAGCGCATCGAGCGCCTGACGCGCTTCTATCCGAAGCTGATTCGCGCGGATCTCGTGATCACGCAGGAGGGCTACCGCCATCACGCCGAGCTGCGGCTCCACGGGAACTCCGTGGACTCGCTCGCGAAGGCCGTGGACGTCGACGCGCGCGTCTCGCTCGACATGGTGCTCGAGAAGCAGGAGCGGACGCTCCGCAAGTACAAGGACAAGATGAAGGACCGGAAGAAGCGCGGAGCGACCGTGCGGGTGGAGCCCGCGCCGGTCGAGGCTCCGGCGCTCCCGCGGACGACGCGCACCGCGCCCGCCCTGGTGCGCCAGCGTCCGCCGCGCCCCGTCCTGAGCGCGGAGGAGGCGGTGAAGGCGCTCCTCCGGAGCAAGAAGCCGGTCCTCGTGTTCGCCGAGCGCGGCGCGGAGGGGCTCCGCGTGGCGTACCGGCTCGACGACGGGCAGGTGGGGCTGCTTGAGCTCGACTAACGGGGCGCCGTCCCTCACCGTCGCGCAGCTCTACGAGCAGCAGAAGGAACAGCTCTCCCTCGAGCTCCTCTCCCAGAGCGTCGAGTCCCGCGTCCCGATCACGGTCAGCGACATCAACCGTCCGGGTATGGCGCTCACCGGATTCACGGAGAACTTCCTCGCCGAGCGGATTCAGATCTTCGGCCGCACGGAGTCCGCGTATCTCGCGACGCTCGACGACCGGGAGCGCGAGGAGGCGCTCGACCGGCTCTTCCAGTTCCAGACGCCCTGCATCATCGTGGCCAAGGGGCTCGAGGTTCCCGAGGGGCTCCTGACCCGCGCCAACAAGCACCGGATCCCCGTGCTCCGCACGCCGCAGGACACGACGCCCTTCATCCACCAGCTCACCGCGTTCCTGGACTACGTCTTCGCGCCGTCGCACACGGTGCACGCGTCGCTCGTGGACGTCTACGGGATCGGGCTCCTCTTCACCGGGCGGAGCGGAATCGGAAAGAGCGAGACGGCGCTCGATCTGGTGGAGCGCGGACACCGCCTCGTCGCCGACGACGTGGTGCGGATCACGCGCCGGCACGGCGACGTGCTGATCGGCGCGTGCAACGAGGTCCTGAAGCACACGATGGAGGTCCGCGGGCTGGGGATCATCGACGTGCAGTCGATCTTCGGCATCCGGTCGATCCGCGGCCAGAAGCGCGTCGAGGTGGAGGTTCACCTGACCGAGTGGAACGACGCGCGCGACTTCGAGCGCGTGGGGCTCGACGACCAGATGGTGAGCTACCTGGGCATCCAGATCCCGCTCATCACGATCCCCATCTTTCCCGGCAAGAACATCACGGTGATCGCCGAGGTGGTCGCGCTCAACCATCTCGTCAAGGTGTACGGCTACCACCCCGCCCGCGCGCTCAACGACCGGCTCTTGGAGAGCATGCGCTCGAAGCTCCTCGCGAGCCCGATGGTGCGGGACGACACCGAATAGCGCCTTGGGCATGAACGGATCCCGCCCGATCGCCCTCTTCGTGACGCACGGTACGCTCGGGGAGGAGATGATCCGGACGGTCGTGTCGATCCTGGGCCCCCAGACGGACGTCGAGACCGTGAGCAACAGCGGCCTCTCGGCGGACGGCCTGGCCGAGGCCATCGAGAGCCGCCTCGCCGCGATCCCCGAGCGCGTGCCGGTCGTGCTCTTCACCGACCTCGCGGCGGGGAGCTGCGGGATCGCTTCGCGCCGCGTGGGACGCGGCGGTCGTGACCTCCGGAAGATCACCGGCGTCAATCTCCCGATGCTGGTCGAGTTCTTCCACTACCGGGACACCCTCTCCCTCGACGAGCTCCTTCCGCGAATGGAGGCGAAGGGGAAGGCGGGAATCGTCCTCCTGTGAGCCCGTGCCGCTCCTGCTCGCGCGCGTCGACGACCGGCTGATCCACGGCCAGGTGGCCTTCGGATGGGGACGCGCGCTCCGGCCGACCCTCTACCTCGTGGTCTCGGACACGGTCCGCGCGGACACGGACCGATCCGAGCTCTGCCTGATCGGCGTGCCGGAGGAGGCCCGGGGGCGCGTGCTCTCGGTGGCGGAAGCGCTCGACCCCGCGCTCCTTCCGGAGATCGAGCGCGAGCGCACGCTCGTCGTGATGCCCGGGACCGCCGAGGCGGAGCGGCTCGTGACGGGAGGGTTCCCGATCCGGGAACTCAACGTCGGAGGGCTCCATCACGCTCCCGGCAAGCGCGAGATCCTGTCCTACGTCTTCCTCGACGACGCGGACCGCGCGCGTCTCGTCTCGATCGCCGCGCGCGGCGTGCGTGTCGCGGCGCAGGACCTACCTTCCAACCCCGTCCATCCCCTCGAGACCCTGACTCGCGAGCCGGCGTGAGGCCGGCGGGGGGGAGGGGAACGAGCGCGTGATTCTCGAGATGCTCAAGGTCTCGGTGCTGGGCGGCACGCTGGCGGCGGACCGGTCCGCGGGCTGGAACTTCATGCTGAGCCAGCCCATCGTCGGCGCGTGCCTCGCGGGAGCGCTCGTCCATCCGGGGGCCCACTGGGAGCTCTATGCGCTCCGGATCCCGATCGGGGTGGGCGCGATCCTCCAGCTCCTCCTCACGGATGCGTCCCTCCCGGCGGCGCAGCGCCAGCACGACACGGCGACCGCCGGCGTCGTCGGGAGCACCGTTTCGATCCTCGCCATGTCGCGCCTCCACGGCGCGCTTCCCGCGACCGCGGGCGGCGCGCTCTGGGTCGTCGTCGGAGTCGTCGCGGGGCTTCTCGCGGCGATCGCCGGCGGGTGGGTCCTGGGATTCCACCGCCGTCGAAACGTCGCCGACACGCGCCGCGCGACGGAGCTGGCCACGGAAGGCGACGCCGGAGGGTTCGCGCTCCTCTACTGCGGCGGCCTCCTTCGCGTGTTCCTGCTCGGAGCGCTCTGGTCGTGGGCCGCTTCCCTGGCCGGAGTCGCCGCATGCCTCTGGGCCCTTCCGCGGCTCGCGCCGCTCCTCGGGGCCAGGGACGTCGGCATCCTCTTCGCGGGGCTCCTCGGCTGCGGGCTCGCCGCGGCGTGGCACGCGCACGTGCGCGGGCGTCCGGGCGCGCCGCGCTGGGCCGCACTCG
>DASTBC010000249.1 GCA_035712245.1 Candidatus Eisenbacteria bacterium | reverse complement strand
CAGTCGTACGCCACCTTGAGCGCGGGGACGAGGAAGAAAGCCTCGGTCGCGGGGATCCTTCCCACCCCCCTCCTCGCCTGCGACACCACGAAGAGCGCCACGCCCAGCCCGAACACCCACCACGCGGGCCGGAACCAGAATCCCGCCACGAGCAGCGCGAGACCCATCGCGTACTTCATCGCCAGCGTGCGGTAGAACCATCCCTGCACGCGCGACTCGCCGTCGCCGATCCCGAACCGCCGGTGCTGATGCACGAACGCGCGCAACGTCCCCCGCGGCCGCCACCGCACCACGGCATCCGGCGCGAACGCGAACACGCATCCCGCCTCCTTCAGCGCGAGCGCGAAGGGCGTGTCCTCGTTGTGCCACAGCCTCTCGTCGAAGCCGCCGACCCGCTCGAACGCGGCGCGGCGAAACGCGACGGACCGGGTCGACGGAAGGAAGCGGTCGAGGTCGATCTCCTCGAGCGAGGGGGCGGAGACGACGCCGGCCGCTCGCTCGAACGGAGTCTCGCCGGCGGCGCGGTAGAACCCGGCCACGACGTCCACGCGCGGGTCGGCCTCGAAGGGGCGCGTGATCCGCTCGAGCCACTCGCGGTCGACGTCCACGCCGGCGTCGGTGCACGCGATCACCGTACCCACACCCGCGCGCACGGCGGCATTGCGTCCCACGGAGCGATTCCCCGGAACCGACAGGAACCGGATCCGCGCCTCGCTCATCGCGCGCTCCCGCAGGCGCTCGACGGTCCCGTCTCGGGATCCGCCGTCGGCGATCACGATCTCGTCGGGCGGGCGGGTACCGCTCAGGAGGGAGTCCAGGAGCCGGTCGATCGAGTCGACCTCGTCCCGGACCGTCGCGATGACGGTGACCGGTTCACGCGCCGTTACCGGCGCGTCACCAGCCCCCAGGTCTTGTCTCCGCGATCGCGTAGGGGCGATGCGTGAACTCGTCCCGGTCGAAGTACCGCATCCCGATGCGCCGGATGTCGTCCCCGGAGACGGCCTCGATCCTGGCGGGAAGCGTGATGGGATAGTCCACCCCGAGCCCGAACAGCTCGGACCGTCCCACCTGGAAGGCGCGGGCCGTGTTCGACCGGAGCAGGCTCAGGTACTGGCCCGACGCGTGGGTCTTCGCGTACCGGAGCGTGTCCGCGTACTCGCCGGTGCCGAAGTTCAGGAAGGCGACCTTCTTGAATTGCCGGAAGAGGAGCTTCACACCGTTCTCCTCCTGCACCGGGCCCACGATGTTCGCCGTCGCGATGATGGGAGATTCGTCCACCGCCTGGGAGACGATCGAGGTGGAAGACTTGAAGTAGATGCTGCTGTTCAGGTGCGTCTCGAAGAAGCCGTGCGGCCCGCTCAGGATCGAGTTCGCGACATAGAGGGCGGGGATGTCGGGGCTCGCGGCGGGAGGTCCGTTATAGGCGAGCGTGACCGTGTTGTCCGGGCCCTGTCCCAGCTCCCAGCGCTCGCGGAAGCCATCGAATTCGGGCTCCTTCGGCACCGTGCCGGGCCGGAAGGGCTTGCTCGAGACGTCCCGGAACGCGGCGTCCACGACGGGGGCCGCCTCGCCGGGGCGAACGTCGCCGAACACCGCGACCACCAGGTTCTCGCGCACGACGAACTTCCGGTACCACCCCTCCACCTCGTCCTGCGGCATCGTGAGGAGCGTCCGGCGCGTGCCAAGGCCCGGCAGGCGGTAGCCGCTGACGTGGTACTTGGTCGGGAAGATGAGCCGCGCCCGCTGGGCCTGGTCGTCCTCGAGCCACCTGTCGAGGCCCGTCAGGAGATGGATGCGCGTGGCGTCCACGGTGGTCGTGTCGAGCTCCGGACGCGCGAACATCGCGCCCAGCCGTTCCACGGTCTCCTTCCACCGCGTGGCGGGAACGGCGATCGACAGGCCCCACATGTCGCGGTCCTGATAGGGCTGCACGTTCCCGAGACCCACGAGCGAGACGCGATACGGCGCGCCGCCGGCCTTGGGATCTCGCGACGTGAGGAGCGCCTCCCGGATGAGGGATGTCACGCCGTTGTTCTTCTCGTTCTCGTACCGCACGCCGCCGGCGAGGTACACCGCCACCGTGACCATGGGTACGCTCCGGTCCTCGCTGTGGAGGAGCCGGAGTCCGCCGGCGAGCACGGTGCGGTCGACCCGGGCGCGGCCCGGATCGAACGGCGCGGACGGGATCTTCGCCAGAGGCGCGTCGATCCGCGCGCGTCGCGCCGACGCGTCGCTCTGCGACACGGTCGGCCCCTTGCCGTAGGCCGACCGGTTCACCTTCAGCGCTTCCTTGATCCGATCCTCATAGCCGCGACGGACTCCCAGGCTGTCGGCGGTCGAGGCCGGCATCACTTCCACGATCGCCGCCTTGTCGAGGTTCAGATAGAGGTTCGCCACCGCGACGAGGTCCTCGGGACGCACGGCGCGCACGCGTTCGGCGTACACCTCGTCCGCGCCCGGCTTCCCTTGCAGCACGGCGAGCGCCGTCGCGCGTCCGATCCCCGAGAGCTCGGAGCGGCCGTAGAGCTCGCGCGAGAGCACGGAGTTCACCGCGGACTGGAGCTCCTCCTGCGTGATCGTCTGGGAGCGCGACTGCTCGAGGAGCGCCAGCAGCGCGCTCTCGGCGTCCTTCATCCGGTCCGGCTGCGCGCCGAACGAGACGGTCACCGTGCCTCCGTCCAGCTCGAACGAGCGCTGCGCGATCGCGTGCGTGAGCCCGCCGCCTTCCTCGTCCAGACGCTTCCGCGCGCGCGACTCCGGGCTCTCGACCAGCAGCGCCAGGAGCACGTCCAGCGCGATCGCGTCCGCGGTGCCCCACGCCGGCGAGCGGAACGCCGCGTTGACGGTGGAGCCCTGCACGCCGTCCGGAGCGGCCGCGAAGATCACCTTGGTGTCCTTGAGGTCCTTCGCCTTCGCGTTCTTCCGCGAAGGCGCTTTCCCCTTCGGCATGTCACGGAACGCGGTCTCGATCCGCCGGGCCGCGTCCTCGGGCTCCACGTCTCCCACCACCACGAACATCATGTTCTCGGCGACATAGTGGTTCTGGTAGAAGCGCTGCGCGAGCGGCAGGGTGATCCGCTGGATCTCGAGCTCGGGCACGGCCACCGGAGCCACCAGCGGCGTTCCCGCGTGGATCGCCTCGCGCGCGGGATTCACCGCAAAGCGCTCGGACGCCTGGAGCACGGCCGACGCGTCCATCCGGGCGCGCGCGACTCCCTGGTTCAGATCCTGCCCTTCCATGCGCGGGCGGATCAGGATCTCGCTCAGAAGATCGACGGCCGTCCCGAAGTACTTCGCGGGCGCCGTGATCTGATACATCGTGTGCGTGTAGCCGACCTCGGTCGACATCTCCGCGCCGAACGCGGCGAGCTCCCGCTGAATCCTGCCCTGGCCGTACTTCTTCGTCGCGTTCGGGAGCATCCGCGTGAGCACCGAGGACACGCCCCGGTCGCTCGAGACCTCGTCCCTCGCGCCGCTCTTCACCCACGCCTGCACCGTGACGAGCGGGCGCGTGCGGTTCTCGCGAATCACGATCGTCGACTTGCTGGGGAGCGCGCGGACGAGATGGGGAGCGGCGAGGGCGCCCGGAATACCGGCCGGCGGCACGGCGAGCGCCGCGATCATGGCCAGAGCCACGGCGAGCGAGGGAATCAGCGAGCGGGAACGCATGCGAGAACGACCTCCGGGACCGGACGATGGAAATTCGCGGGTAACTCTACCGCAACCTCGGGACAAACGCGAACCCCGGCGGGCGAACCCGCCGGGGCCGGCAATCGTACAAGGATCGGATTCGGATGGGTGCGGCCCTCGGCGCGGCGTGGGCGCTGCGTCGTCGTGGGCCGCCGACTCTCAGGCTTCGATCTTCACGACGTTCGCAGCCTGCTTGTTCTGACCCTCCAGGGAGTCGAACTCGACGACCTGGCCTTCACTCAGCGTCCGGTATCCGTCCTGCTGGATCGCCGAGTGATGCACGAAGAACTCCTCGCCGGAGTCCTCCCGGATGAACCCGTATCCCTTGGCTTCGCTGAACCACTTGACCGATCCGCGGTGCTTCAAATGCGGTCCCTCCTTTCGGTCCGAGTTGGTCGGTATGTTTCACCGTCGCGAATGCCGTGTCGGCTTACGTGCTCACTCCCTTCGGAAAGCGCACCGACTGGAAGCAGTCGCGGCAGTACACGGGTTTGCCCGGCGTGGGCCGGAACGGGACTTGCGTCGGCGTACCGCACGCCGAACAGACCGCTTCGTGGAATTCGCGCGAGGAGGAGATCGGCGACGGCTCTGGCCGCATTCCGCCGCCGGTGGCCCCTTGACGCTTCTTCTCGTCTCTACACCGGCGGCAGCGCGTGGGTTCGTGCGTGAACCCGCGCTCCTTGTAGAACGCCTGCTCTCCTGCCGTGAACGCGAACTCCTCGCCGCAGTCGCGGCACTTCAATACCTTGTCCCCCTCAGACATCAAATCCTCCGATACTCCCCCGCCGCGGGAAACGTAGAATCCCCCCAGTGGGCGAGGCGCACCGGGAGGAAGCTTGGGAGCAAGCGATCGGAAGAACGAGAAACCGAGGAGTGAGGATTCGGTGGGGAGAAGATCACTGCATTCCGCTCGTTGCTGCCTGAAATCTCCGTGAGACGAGAAGCCGATGATGCTGCAAGCATAGGTGATGCTGGTACTTGTGTCAAGACAAATAGGTAACGGCCGGGCCCGCATCCGGCCCCGGGACCTGGGTGTCGTCGCGGTCCTTGCGGTCGTCGCGGCCTTCGCGGCCGGACCCGTCACCGGCTGCGCGGCCGGGGACATGGCCGTGACCGTGGGCGGCGTGACGGTCGGGGCGGGACGCCGAGCCGATCCTCCCACGGGCGGCCCCCCGGACTCGCTGATTCTCCTCCACACCAACGACACCCACGCCCAGCTCCTCCCCTTCGAGCGCTCGAACGGGGCCCTGGCCGGAGGCGCCGCGGCACGGGCCGAGCGGATCCGGAAGGAGCGGGAACGCTCCCGTCACACGATCCTCCTGGACGGGGGGGACGTGTTCCAGGGCACTCCGTTCTTCAGCCTCTTCGGCGGAGTTCCCGATTACAGGGCGATGTCGATGATGGGCTACGCGTCCGGCGCGCTCGGGAACCACGACCTGGACAACGGTCCGGCGGCCTGGATTCGCACCGCGAAGGAGGCGGCGTTCCCGGTCCGGAGCGCCAACGTGTTCGTGGACGCGGAGAGCTCGTGGGCCAGGAAGCGGGAGGAGGTCCCGTCGGCGCTGCGGCGCGGCGCGCGATGGATCGGGGGGAAGAAGGTGCCCGACTCGGCGGAGCTCGTGTTCCTGACCGAGAAGCCCTGGGACGTGGTGGAACGGGTCGGGCCGGTGACCGATGTCGCGTTCTTCGGGCTCACGACGCCCGACCTCGAGCGGCTCGTGCTGCGCAGCCGGAACGGCGGCGTCGCCGTGGGCGATCCCATCGCGGCCGCGCGGTATCTCGTGCCGCGGCTGCGCGAGCAGGCGTCGATGGTGATCTGCCTCTCCCACATGGGCGAGGACATGGACCGGAAGCTCGCCGAGCGCGTGCCGGGAATCGACGTCATCGTCGGGGGGCATAGCCACACCCCGCTCCACGCGCCGGTGCTCGTGCGGAACACGACGCCGAACGGATACGGCGGCACGGTGATCGTGCAGGCCGGATACCGCGGCGAGTACCTCGGCCGGCTCGCGCTCTATCTGGAAGGGAAGCGCCTGCAGGGGTACTCGGGACGGCTCTTGCGCGTGAATCCGGAGGATGGCGAGGACGCGCGCGTCGCGTCGATGCTCCGGCCCTACGCCGAGGAGGTCTCGAAGGAGACGGGCGGCGTGGTGTTCCGCTCGCCGGCCCGCATCCCGCAGAGCGGATTGCGCGACGGGGAGACGCCGCTCGGGAACTTCGTCGCGGACGTCGTGCGATGGGCCGGAGAGGACGCGGACATCGGCCTCATCAACTCGGGAGGGATCCGCGCGGCCATGCCCGCCGGGGACGTGACGGTCGCGGATGTCCACACGATCCTGCCCTTCGACAACAAGGTCGTCGTCGTGGAGATGGCGGGATGGCAGGTGCGGCAGCTCCTGGATCGCGTGGCGCAACGGCTCGGGAAGGGCGGCTTCCTCCAGGTTTCCGGGGTGAAGTTCGTGATCACGAGGGACCGCGCCTCGTACATCCGTGTCGGTGAGAAGGAGGAGGCGCTGAATTCGGATCGCGTGTATCGCGTCGCGACCGTGGACTACCTGGCCGAGGGAGGCGACGGGTACACGCACTTCGAGAAGGGGCTCGGGATCACTTCGACGGGCGTGTTGCTGCGCGAGGCGGCGGTGCGGTTCCTCGAGGAGTTCCCGCGGTACGAGTTCCGCAAGGAATCGAGGATCCGCTGGGAGGGCTCGACGTCGATGTTCCGCGGCGGGCGCGTGGGAGCAGGCGGCGGCGGACGCTGAACCGGACCTGCACTACGGACGGCGAAGCGTGAAGTTCAGGTCGAACAGACTGGGCGGCACCTGCAGTGGCTCGGAGACTGCTTCGAGGTACCCCGGAGCCTGGATCCGCAAGACGTAGGTTCCGCGCGGCAGATTCGGAATTTGGAAGCCACCATCGTAAACCGCCGTGGTGACGCCTCGCGGCGGCGTGTCCGACGGTGCGACCGCAGCGGAATCCACCGTCCCCACTGATTCCCATTGCACGACGACGGCCTCCGTCCGCTTCATGAACGGATCGTCCGCGAGATCCACGTCACCCTGGATCTCCGGGTACTCGATCGCCGCGCGCGCGTCCGGAATCCCCCACCCGAGGCGTGAGTCCGGCTGCGACGCCTGGCTCGCGGTCATCGTGAGCGCCTCGCGCACCGCTTCGGGTCCCCAGTCCGGGTGCGCGCTCAGCACGATCGCGGCGCAGCCCGCCACGAGCGGATTCGAGAACGAGGTGCCGCTGCCGTACGTCAAACTCTTCCCCGTTCCCGGCTCGGCGACGACAACCCTGGAACCCTGCGCCACGAGATCCGGCTTCACCCTTCCGTCCCATGTCGGCCCGAGGGAGCTGAACGGACTGATCTTGCCCTGGGAATCCACCGAGCCGACCGCGATCACGCCCTCGGCATCGGCCGGCGGGCTCAGCGTGCGCTCTCCCGGTCCGTAGTTCCCGATCGAGTTCACGATGAGGAGGCCACGCTCGAACGCGAGGTTCGCGGCGCGCGTGATGACCGCGGTGCGGCCGTCTCGATCTTGCGGCCGGTACCAGGCCGGATACGTGAGCGAGCTGACCAGGATGTCCGCGCCGCGCGCCTCCGCCCACTCGACCGCCTCGACCCAGGCGTCCTCCTCGACCTGCTTCTCGCTCCCGATGTCCTCCGTCTTGCCCAGGAGGAACTCCGCGTCGATCGCGGGTCCGACGAAATAGCGCTCGGGAACATAACCCGCGAGCACGGAGAGGACCTGCGTCCCGTGATACGCCTGCCTCGGCAGGTCCTGCGCGGGATCGAAGGAGACGTCGCGGTCCTTCCGGAGGAAGTCGCGCTGCTCGCGCACGACGAGGTGGCGCAGGGATTCGTGCGAGAGATCGAACCCCGAGTCGAGGACACAGATGAGGACGCCCTGACCGCGGTAGCCACTGTGGTGGGCGATCTCGACGTTGACCATCATCGTCTGTTCTTGGGCATCGGCGGCGAGGAAGTCGCAGCTGATGATGCGAGGAGCGGCCGCACGGGTCACGGTCGAGTCCGCGGAGCTCGTGGAGGCTCCGTCGCTCGTCACGACGGCGACCGGCAGGACCTCCGACACGAATGGCAGCGCACGAATCGCGTCGAGCGCGGTTGCCTTCGCTTCGACGCTGACCGCGTTCAGCCACCGGGACCGTGTTCGGGTTCTGGCCCCCATCCGCTCGAGCGCGGCGACGTACGTCTCGCTCGGCGCGAGGTCTCTCGCCGCGGGAAGCTCGATCGCCGTGGCCGCCTCGCCGCGCTCCCGTGCCGCGCGCGCGCGGCGAGCGAGCGCTCGAGGGGTCAGATCGGCGGACGGCTCGGCGAGTGCCGGCGCGGGCTCGGGGCCGCCGTCCCGGAAGAAGACCCAGTAGGAGTGGAGCTCTTCGGGTGGCTGCCCGCTGCCGTGCGAAGCGGCCGGCAACCCCAGGGCAAGAGCGAGCACGACGACACGGAGGCCGAGGCGCATCGGGGCACCCCCCTAGAACGAGTATCGGACCGTATACGTGAGCTCGGATTCCTTCCCCGGGGGGACCTTCAGCTCGAACTCCACCCCGTCGCCGGTCCGGCGCTTCACGTCCACGGACTTCTGGGCGATCTCCCAGTTGCCGTAGAGGCTCTCGACCACCGTTACAACCGCCGCCTCATCCCCGCGGTTCCGGATGCGGATGCGATACGCGTCCTCGGTGACATTCCTGGACACCCGCGTGTGGGCCGTCCGGGTCCGTTCCCCCACCAGATCGAACGCCACGCCGCTCTGCACGCGCACTCGCTCCCCGGGCGCCGTGTGCTGGATCCGGTCCTGGCCCACGAGCGACTGCCCCGTCACGGCGCTCGAGGCGTACACGCGAACGCGCCCCTCCGGTAGCGGCGTCGCGAACGCGCCCCCCTTCTCGCCTCCCAGCTCGAGCTGCACGCGCACCTTCGATCCGTCCCGCGCGCCGTCGTAACGATAGCTGCGCGCCGCCGCCACGCGCGTCGCGGGCACGATCGCCGCGTTCAGCGTGCCGAAGTTGTCGAGCGTGACCGCGCCCGGGAGCGCGTAGGCGTGATACGCGAAGAAGTCGGAGTCGGTCTTTCGGGGCCCCTCGCCCGCGGAAGGCTCGGTGGCGACCCCGCGATCCGGCGCCTCGCCGTCCCGCAGCATCTCCCCGGCGACGAGCGAGACCTTCGCGTCCTTGAAGCTCGCGCCCGAGCGATTCTCGACGAGGGCCCAGCCCGTCCACTCGACGCTCTTCTCGTCGGGAGCGAGCACCGCGACGTACTCCGCGCTCCAGGAGATGCCCGACGTGAGATACGAGAGCGTCGCGGCGCGCTCGCCCGCCTTCTCGGCGTCGAGATGCCACTCCATGGTCGGACGCGTGCGGAGGCGGAATCGCGCGGGGAACTCCACCTCGGTGAGCTGCTGGCGCTTCAGCATCATGAGCACGTCCGCGGAGTCGCGGCGCTGGATGAAGACGTCGTCCCCGTCGATCCCCGCGAGGACTCCCAGGTATCGCCGGCCGCCGTAGCGGTACGCGATCGAGTCGCCGAGAAACCTCCGGATCGCGCGGTCCGTATTCCACGTGTCGAAGCGGTAGCTCTGGCGGCGCACGCGGAATCCCGCGCCCTCGAGCCGCACGGAGGAGGAGTCGACTCGCTGCGGCATCCCCTCGAGCGTGACCTCGCCCGCGCCCTGGCTCAGGGAGAGCGATTTCGGCTCACGGACCAGCGCAAAGTCGTTGCTGTAAATGACGAGCTCGGGCGCTCCGGAGGAGCGGATCGTGCCCGTGGCGGCGAGCGCCGGGAAACCGCGTAAGAGGAACGGGAAGCTCGCGATCGAGGCGACGACCGCGGCGACGGTGAAGGCCCGCCAGGGGGTCCTGAACCAGCGCTCGAGGGGGGACATGGGCTTGCCGCCGCACGTTACGGGCCCCTCCATTCGGGGTCAAGTTTGGCGTCCGCACGCCGAATTTTCCTTTTGACAGACCCGGGGGCCCTGGCTACCGTGGTCGCGTGTTCGGGCCGGTGGGCCGTTTCGAGCCGGCCAAGTATGGCTCGCTTTGGAAACCTGCAATGGTGTTGCCTCGCAATTGTCGCCTCGACTTCAGCGCTGGCACGCGGCAAGGTTCAAAGCACTGATCGGTGTCAGGAAGCTGAAGCTCCTCCCTACATCCACTTCGAACCAAAACAAGAGAGCGGGCGGAATCGCGCGGGATGGAAGTCTGCGTCTTCGCGGACGGATTCGTACGCCCGAATCATGCGTGAGCGTTGAGGGATCAGCACGCACCACGACGAGGGGAGGTGATTGGTTCCATGCGTAAGCGCGGTACGGTGAAGTGGTTCAACGAGGCGAAGGGATTCGGCTTCATCCAGCAGGCCGGCGGGGAGGACGTGTTCGTCCACTATTCCGCCATCCAGGGCGACGGGTTCAAGACGTTGGCCGAGGGTCAGGCGGTCGAGTTCGAGATCGTCGAGGGTCCGAAGGGGAAGCAGGCTGCGAACGTCACGGCCGTCTGAGGCCGTTTCGCGGTGATACGCCGCCCCGGTGGGGAAACCCGCCGGGGCGGTCCTCTTTTTGCTTTATGCCAGGCGGGCGTCAGGCGACCCGGCGGCATCGCGGACGCGGTCCCATTTGCGGAGGTGATTCCAGGGGCGTATAGTGCCCCGCTTAACATGGCCGAGCCCGAACGAGACGACTCCGCGCCCAGGCCGGTCCCGGAGCCAACCGCTCCAGAGCCTCCGAATCCCGAGGCTCCCCCATCCCTGCCGCCGCCACCCGCGTCGCCTGCAGCGGAGCACGCGACCCACGATCCCGCGATCCCCGTTCCTCCCGAGCCGGGCCTCGACATGCCCCCGGAGAACATGGAGCCGGGCTGGATCCGCGGCGTCAGCAGGTTCTTCGAGGTCGTCATCGGGCCCGCGCGACGGCTGACCGATCCGCAGCTCTTCCACAAGCTCTCGCTGGCGGCCTTCCTCGCGTGGGTGGGGCTCGGCGCCGACGGCCTTTCGTCGAGCGCGTACGGTCCGGAAGCCGCGTTCCTCGCCCTCGGCGAGAACACCTTCCTCGCGATCCCGCTCGCGATCCTCACGGCGCTCACCGTGTTCATCATCGCGGCGAGCTACGTGCGGATCATCGAGCGCTTCCCCGCCGGCGGCGGGGGGTACGTGGTCGCGACGAAGATGCTCGGCCCGACCGCGGGGGTCGTGTCGGGAAGCGCGCTCCTCGTGGACTACGTGCTGACCGTCGCGATTTCGCTCGCGGCGTGCTCGGAGGCGATCTTCAGCCTCCTGCCCCACGGGCTCCACTTCGCGATCCTGCCGTTCACGTTCGCGCTCCTCGGACTCCTCACGGTGATGAACCTGCGCGGCGTCCGCGAATCGGTCGCCGTGATCTCGCCGATCTTCCTCCTCTTCATCGTCACGCACACCGTGGGGATCGTCGCGGGGCTGATCCTCAACTGGAACCAGATCCCGGTCGAGATCGCGCACCTGCGCGAGCAATCCGGGCACTCGGTGCAGCAGTACGGATGGCTCGCGCTGGCGATGCTCCTCTTCCGCGCGTTCACGCTCGGAGGCGGCACGTACACCGGGATCGAGGCTGTTTCGAACGGCGTGCCCATGCTCCGCGAGCCCAAGGTCGAGACCGCCAAGATCACGATGCGCTACATGGCCGTGTCGCTCGCGCTGATCGCGGCCGGGATCCTCGTGAACTACCTGCTCTATCTCGTGCAGCCGGTGCCCGGGAAGACGCTGAACGCGGTGCTCTGGTCCGCCGTCGTCGAGCACGCCTTCCCGCCGGGGCACATCGTGGGGAAGATCCTCGTCGCCATCACGCTTCTCGGCGCCGGAACGCTCCTCTTCGTCGCCGCGCAGACCGGGTTCCTCGGGGGCCCTCGCGTGCTCGTCTACATGTCGTTCGACCGGTGGGTGCCGTCCCGGTTCGGGAACCTCTCGGAGCGGCTCGTGACGTCGAACGGCGTGCTCTTCATCGCACTGTCCGCGGCCTTCGTGCTGCTCGTGACCCAGGGCGAGGTGCACCTCCTCGTCGTGCTCTACTCGATCAACGTGTTCCTCACGTTCTCGCTGGCGCAGCTCGGGATGGTGCGCGACGCGTTCCACCTGAGGCGCGAGGGGCAGAACTGGAAGCGCGCGCTCACGATCAGCACCCTCGGGTTCATCGTGACCGGCTCGCTGCTCCTGGGGACCGTCGGGTTCAAGTTCATGGAAGGCGGTTGGGCCACGCTCCTCGCGACCGGATCGATCGTCGCCGTCTGCATGTCCATCCGGCGCCACTATGAGAACACCGCCCAGACGCTGAGCCGGCTCGACGAGAGCCTGCTGACCGTTCCCATGCCCGAGAAAGAGCCGACCGTCGTGCCTCTGAAGAAGAACGCCCAGACCGCCGTCCTCACCGTGGTCAGCTTCGGCGGGCTCGGCATCCACTCGCTCTTGAACATCTTCCGGGTCTTCCCCGGGCAGTTCAAACAGGTGATGTTCATCTCTGTCGGCGCGATCGATTCCGGAAAATTCAAGGGAATCGAGGAGATCGAGGCGCTGAAGAAGCAGACGGAAGCCGAGCTGCAGAAGTACGTGGATTTCGCGCGGAAGCTGGGTCTGCCCGCCGACTATCGGTGCGCGATCGGCACCGACATCGTCGACGAGCTCGAGCAGGTATGCCTGAAGGTGAGCGAGGAGTACCCGAAGGCCGTCACGTTCGGCGGCCAGCTCGTGTTCCAAAAGGAGCGCTCCTACTTGCGCTGGCTCCACAACCAGACGTGCCCCGCGTTGCAGCGCCGCCTCGCGTTCCACGGGTTACCGATGGTGATCCTGCCGGTGAGGGTGTACTAGGCTCGCCGCACGATCGTGCGGGGTTGAGGCAAGGGACGGTCTCCAGCATCACCGCACGACCGTGCGGAGATGTCAGCACCTGCGACGGGCTGGCGATTCCTTCTGAAGCGGCACAACGCGCCAATCCAGCCTGCGATTCAGCGCCATCATCACCCGTACCAGAACGTTCAGCGAGTGGCCGTCGTAGTCCGCGTCCTCGAGACGGCTGATCGCACTGATGCTGGTCCCAACGCGTGCGGCGAGCTGAGCCTGCGTGAGGCCCGCCTTTGTTCGAAGCCTGTAGATCTCCTGCGCCATACAAGCATGTGCATAGGCCAGCTCTGCCTCGGCTCGACGCTTTGGATCGGAGTAGTATCTTCGGTCAATGATCGCGAGCGCGTCGGTGGTGGGCTTGCGTCTGCGGGGCATGCACTACTCCTGAAGTGTGTGGGCCATTGGCTCTAACTCGAATCGGGAAACCAATCCAAGAACGGCACAGTTCCGTCCAAGTCTCGATACAAGCGAGACAGGAATGGTCGGCACTTGGTGTTGGCCTTATTATCAAAATTGATAAATGTCTTCTGGACAGGAAGATGGCGGCCGAAGCCCGGGCTGTGGGTAGTGGTGGGGACCGGGCCCCGGACCGCCTAAGTCGACCGCATGGGCGCGCGGCGTTCCTCCGAGCCGCCTTCCTCCCCTCCAGGGCGTAGTCCCTCGGCTACTCCCCGGGAGCGACCGCGTCCTCTCCGACCACGTCGCTCCCCCTTGGCATCCCCGGCTCGAATTCCGCCGATCCAGCGGGTGTGTCGCACTCCCCCGGCGCGCTTGCAGGGTCGCGCGGTGTGCGGCACACGGGGTCGCAAGGCAAGGCGTGTGCCGGGATTTCCTGCACTCTGCGGTGAGGACTTAACCTGCTGGCTCCCATGGCGCTCCCACATTCCACTGCTCGCGACGAGCGCGGATTCATGCGTCGGAAGACTGACGCCGTCGGACGCACCTGACATGTCCGACGGGTCAGTGGGTAGAGGCCAGCGAGCCGGGGATTCCGCCCGCAGAGGCAGCGAGCCGGGATTCCGCCCGTTTCAGCTCGAACGGAGCGAGAGCTCGCGTTCGGACCTCCGCTAGCGCTCTCCCCTGAAGGGCTCGTTCGTTCGGGGGGCGTGCGGCGCTTGCCGGTCCAGTGACTGACGGTAGGCGACGCAGCCACGAAGGAACTCCGGCCATTCCGGCACGGACGGAATCGGATCCGTCTTCTCCGGAAGCAGACCCCAGAGCGCCGGGTGATGCCAGCAAAGCTCCTGACCGCTGCCGTCCCGATGCTTCCGAATCCCCTGCCGGAGCTTCCGCGCTTCCTCGATGAGCTGATCGCGCGTCATCGCGCGGAGATCTTCGTCCATGGGCACCTCCTCGGCGTCGCGACTCCTCAATACACCGTCGTCTCCGGATCGAACACGGCCGGAATCAGCTCCACCATCGCCACCACGTCGAGCATGTTGTGATGGAAGATCGGAATCAGCCGGTGCGGCTGCCCGTTCTGGACGTAGTCGTGATAGAGCCCCGGAATCTCGTACCCCCACACGTCCCCCGCGCGGCGGCGCCGGAGCACGCGCCACTCGAGCGTCTTCAGCTTGCAGTCGGGAAGCTGCCGCTTCCACCGCCGCCGGACCATCCAGACGAGATCCAGGTGCGGCAGCGCGAACGGCAGCTGCATCCGATGATGCACGGCGCGGTCGCGTAGAAACGGCACGTCGAAGGTCTTCCCATTGAAGGTCACGAGGAAATCGGCTTCGTTCATCAGCCGGCTGAGCTCGGCCAGGAGCGCTCGCTCCTCCGCGTAGTCCCGCGCGAAGAGCTGCCGCAGCACGACGTCCCCCTCTCCGATCAGCGCCACTCCGGCTAGAAACACAGGGCAGCCCGAAAGTCCGCAGGTCTCGAGGT
>DASTBC010000248.1 GCA_035712245.1 Candidatus Eisenbacteria bacterium | reverse complement strand
TGGATCAGGGTGAGCACGCGGTTCGCGACGTACTTGTAGCGCGGCATGCCTCCCTTGAGCGCGCTGGTGCCCAGCATGCGCGAGCCGAGCACGGCGTCGTAGATGCCGAGGGCGACCATCGAGGACATCGCGGTGACCAGGGCCGGCGTGTACTGGTAGTCGGGGTGGACCATGACCACCACGTCCGCGCCGCGCTGGAGCGCGCTCCGATAGCAGGTCTTCTGGTTCCCGCCGTAGCCCAGATTCCGCGGGTGCACGAACGTGGTGATCCCGAGCTTCTTCGCGAGGGCGACGGTCTCGTCACGGCTCGCGTCGTCCACCAGGATCACCTCGTCCACGACCTCGTGGGGGAGCTCGCGGTACGTCTGCTCGAGCGTGCGGGCCGCGTTGTAGGCGGGGAGCACCACGATGACCCGCTTGCCGTGGATCATGCGTCCCCGCGGCGGAGCGCTCCGCGGTCCACCTTGCCCAGGTGCGTGCGGGGGAGGGCGGCGACGAACCGGATCTCGCGCGGGTGCTTGTAGGGCTCGAGCCGGTCGCGCACGAAGGACTTGAGCTCGTCCTCGAGTCCGTCCGGCGCGCCGCGGAGCACCACGTACGCGCGCGGTTTCACCAGGCCATTCGCGTCAGCCACGCCGACCACCGCGGCCTCCGCCACGGAGGGATGGGTGAGGAGGCACCCCTCGACGTCCTGCGGCGCGAGCCACTTGCCGGACACCTTGAGGAGCTCGTCGCCCCGTCCTCCGTACGTCACGTACCCGTCCGCGTCCATGGTGATGAGGTCGCCGGAAACGTACCACTCGCCCCGGAAGGCCTCCTGCGTCTTCTCCATGTGCCGCCAGTAGCCGATCGCGCGCGACCCGCCGCGCACCCAGAGCCACCCCGTCTCGCCGGGCGGAAGGTCGCGTCCTTCCTCGTCGCGCACGCGGACCTCGAAATCGGGGACCACGGTCCCGAGCGTGCCCGGGCGCACCGCGCCGGGCCGGTTCGAGATGAAGATGTGCCACATCTCCGCCGTGCCGAGCCCGTCGAGGAGCTCGACCCCGAACGCGTCCTTCCACCGCGCGTAGAGCTCCGCGGGGAGCGCCTCGCCGGCGGAGGTCGCGAGCCGGAGGGACGAGAGGTCCTGCTTCGACGCGTCCGGATGCGTGACCATCTTCTGGATCATCGTGGGCACGTGGATGAGCACGGTCGGCCGGAAGCGGCGGATCCTCTCGAAGAGGACGTCCGCGGTCACGGGCTCGGGGAAGAGCGCGCACGAGGCGCCGGCGGCGAACGGGAAGAAGAGGTTCGAGCCCGTCGCGTAGCCGAAGTAGAGCTTCGGGACCGACATCGTGACGTCTCGCTCGGTGATGCCGAGGACGCCCTTTCCGTAACACTCCGTGGTGTTCGCGAACGAGCGATGCGTCTGCACCACGGCCTTCGGACGCCCGGTCGTGCCGCCCGAGAAGAGCCAGATCGCGGGGTCGTCCCGGTGCGTGGGCAGCGTCTCGAGCTCGGTGGAAGCCGCCGCGAGCGCCGCGTCGGCTTCCGACTCACCCACGGCGAGGAGCGTCACCCGTTGCCGGGCCGCTCCCGCGGCGCTCCGGAAGACCGAAGCCGTTTCCCGGTGCGTCACGATCGCTCGGGCGCGCGTGTAGTCGATCAGGTTCTCGAGGTCGGCCTGAGGGAGGCCGGGGTTCACCATCACGACCACCGCGCCGAGCTTCAAGGTTCCGAAGAGGGTCGCGACGAACTCGGGCCCGTCCGGGAGGGCGATCAGGACGCGCTGTTCGGGCTCCACGCCTGCCGCCCGGAGGGCGTTCCCGTAGCGGTTCGAGAGGGCCTGGACGTCGGCAAACGACAGGGTCCCGGAGTCCGTGTGGAGCGCGGGGCGCGATCCCCGACCCTCCCGAACCCTCGCGTCCAGAAAGAGATCGGCGATGTTCAGACGTTCCGGCGGCTGGTAGCTCATGGTAAGTTTCGAGGACTTCATCTCATCATGGACGCCCGCGAACCGGGCGGCAAGTGCGGACTGCCGGAGCCCCCAATGGCGATTCCCGTCTGGACGGAGCTGACCTGGGAAGAGGTGCGCGATCTGGACCGCGGCCGGGCCGTGGCCGTGCTGCCGGTGGGGGCCGTCGAGGCCCATGGGCCGCACCTCCCCCTGGGGACCGACCTCGTGATCGCCGAGGCGATGGCGAGGGAAGGCGCTGCCCGGATCGGAGAAAGCGGCCTGAAGCCCGTCCTGCTCCCGTCCGTGTCGTTCACGGCCGCACCCTTCGCGGCCTCGTTCCCCGGAACGCTCGCGGTCTCGGCGGAGACCGTGACCTCGCTCCTCCTGGATCTCGCCCGCGAGCTGACGCGCCAGGGATTCGCGGCGCTCGCCGTGGCGAACGCGCACCTCGATCCGGCGCACCGCCGCTCCCTCGCGACGGCGGCCGAGCGGGCGCGCGAGGCGGGGCACCTCCCGGTCGTCGTGCCCGATCTCGCCCGAAGGCCCTGGGCCGCGAGGCTCACCGAGGAGTTCCGGACCGGCGCGTGCCACGCGGGACGCTTCGAGGGCTCGATCGTGATGGCCGAGCGGCCGGCGCTCGTGCGCCGCGCGATCCAGGACGCCCTGCCGGCCAACCCGGCGTCGCTCTCGGACGCGATCCGGAACGGGGCGTCGACGTTCGAGGAGGCGGGCGGGCCGAGGGCGTACTTCGGCTGGCCCGCGGACGCGACCGCCGAGGAAGGACGCGCGACCGTCGAGGAGCTGGGCCGGATCCTGCGCGATGCGGTGCTCGAGACGCTCCGGCCGGAGCGGGTCGCGTGAGAAAGGGCCCGCTCGCGGGAAAGGGGGCCGTCGTGACCGGCGCCGGACGCGGGATCGGGGCCGCGATCGCGCGGGCGCTCGCGCGGGAGGGTGCGCGCGTGGTGCTCGCGGCGCGCACGCGGGACGAAGTCGAGCGCGCGGCCGCCGCCCTTCGAGAGGACGGAGCGGAGGCCTGGGCTTCGGCGTGCGACGTGACCGAGGAGAGCTCCGTGCAGGCGCTGGGTCTCGAGGCCCGTCAGCGCGTGGGACGCGTGGACATTCTCGTCAACAACGCCGGACAGGCCGCGTCCGCGCCGCTGCACCGGATCACGCTCGAGGAGTGGAGCCGCATGCTCGCGGTGAACGCGACCGGCACCTTCCTCTGCACGCGGGAGTTCTTCCCGGACATGAGGGCCCGGGGCTTTGGGCGGGTCGTGAACGTGGCCTCGATCTCCGGGCTCGAGGGGGCGCGCTACATCGCGCACTACTGCGCGGCGAAGCACGCGGTCGTCGGCTTCACGCGCGCGGTGGCCGCCGAGACCGAGGGGACCGGCGTCACGGTGAACGCGGTCTGTCCGGCGTACGTGGACACCTCCATGACGGAGCGCACGCTCTCGAACGTGGAGCAGCGGACGGGCATGACGCGGGACGAGGCGCTCGAGGCGGTGCTCGGGACCTCGGGGCAGAGCCGGCTCATCTCCGCGGACGAGGTCGCGGACGAGGTGGTCGCGCTCTGCCGCGAGGAGGCGAAGGGCCGGAACGGAGAGGCGGTGCCGATGCGGGGAACGGGGAGCCACGGATGAACTTCACGATCGTGAATCCGGAGGGTCTCGGCGCGCCGAAGGGGTGGAACCACGGCCTCCTCGCGCCGCGCGATGGCCGCCTCCTCTTCGTGGCGGGGCAGGCGGGCTGGGACGCGGGCGAGGCGGGGTCCGGCGCCTCGGGCGCCGCGCCCGGATTCGTGGAGCAGTTCGCCCACGCGCTCGACAAGATCCTCGCCGTGGTGCGCGCGGCGGGAGGCGGACCCGAGGACGTCGCGCGCATGACGATCTTCGTCACGGACCTGAGCGCGTATCTCGCGGGTCGCGCGCTCCTGGGCGAGGTCTGGCGCGCTCGGTTCGGCAAGCACTATCCGGCCATGGCGCTCCTCGAGGTGTGCCGGCTCGTGGACCATGGCGCGCTCGTGGAGATCGAGGCCACCGCGGTGATCGCGGGCGAGGGCGCGGGCAAGGGCGGACGCGAGGGCGCCTCCTGATGGCGATCCATCCGCGCTCCTTCCTGTACGCCCACGATCCCGCGACCGGGGTCGCCACGATCACCCTCAACCGGCCCGACCGGCTGAACGCGCTCACCTTCGAGGTCTACGCCGAGCTGCGCGACACGTTCGAACGGCTCGACACGGAGGAAGGTGTGCGCGCCGTCGTCCTCACGGGCTCGGGGCGCGCGTTCTGCTCGGGCGGGGACGTCGAGGACATCATCGGGCCGCTTCTCTCCTACGATCCCGAGCGGCTCCTCGAGTTCACGCGCATGACCTGCAACCTGATCCGGAACATTCGGCGCTGCCGCCGGCCCGTGATCGCGGGGCTGAACGGCACCGTCGCCGGCGCGGGCGCGGTGATCGCGACCGCGTGCGACTTCCGGATCGCATCCGAGACGGCGAAGATCGCGTTCCTCTTCGTCCGCGTGGGGCTCTCGGGGGCGGACATGGGCGCGTCGTGGCTCCTGCCGCGGATCGTGGGACTGGGGCGCGCGACGGAGCTCCTGATGACGGGGGACTTCATCGACGCGAAGCGCGCGCACGAGATCGGTCTCTATCACAAGGTCGTACCCGCGGAGCGCACGCTCGAGGAGGCGAGGACCTTCGCGGAGCGCCTCGCGAAGGGCCCGACCGCCGCGCTCGCCGTGACGAAGCACGCGCTCGACCTCGAGGAGACGATGGATCTGGACCACGCGCTTCGCTACGAGGCCGAGGCGCAGGCCGCGCTCATGGAGCATCCGAATTTCCGCGAGGCGTACGAGGCGTTCGTCGCGAAGCGCGAGCCCCGGTTCCAGTGATCCCCCACGCTCCCATCTCATGAAACCGACTCCCGATCCCCATCCCATCCGAGCGTTCCTGAGCGATCGCCACGCGTCGCTCGCCGGACGCGTCGCCTCGTTCGCCGCGTCGGAGCTCGCGCCCGTGCCGGAGCCGACGAGCGACGATGCGGCGCGCGAGGAAGCCCGTCACATCTTGAAGATCCTCGGGACGGGCGGCTGGCTCGATACGATCCGGGACCGGGACTGGCGCGGGTGCTGCCTCGTGCGCGAGGCGCTCGGCGCCGCGTCGCCTCTGGCCGACGCGGTGTTTGCGCTCCAAGGGCTTAGCACGGTTCCAATCCTCATGGCGGGTGGCGACAAGCTGAAGGAACGCTGGGCCCGCGCCGCGGTCGAGGGG
>DASTBC010000247.1 GCA_035712245.1 Candidatus Eisenbacteria bacterium | reverse complement strand
AGCGCGAGAAGGAGATCGACGCGATCCTCGAGGAAATGGAGGCCCTGGCCGACTGGGGGCTCCGCGGAAACGCCGAGGACTGGTTCATCCGGTCCCTGCTGGATCTCTCGCGCCACGTGGACGAGGTCCGGCGCGCGGAGCGCGTGCGACCGCGCGACTACGACGTGCTTGAGGCCAAGCTGACCGACTGGGTCAAGGGGAGGCACTGGGAGCGGAAGGGCTGGGCGCGCGCCCGCGATCCCGAATTCCCGCAGGAAGAGCTGCGCCGGAGACGCGACGCGCTGCGGGTGCGTCTGCGAGCGTTCGTGGCGGAGTCCGGAGCGGATCTGGCGCCACGGCTGCGCGACGAGCTCTGGCCGGTGGTCGAGGACTACGAGAAGGCGAAGGAGGCGGCGGGCTGCCTCGACTTCGAGGACCTGTTGCTGCGCGCGAGGGACCTCGTCCGCGACCACGCCGGCGTGCGGAGCGAGATGCAGCGGCGATTCACGCACTACTTCGTGGACGAGTTTCAGGACACGGACCCGCTCCAGGTCGAAATCCTGTTGCTGCTGGCCGCGGACGACTCCAAGGAGAGCGAGTGGCACCGTGTCCGTGCGGTGCCCGGGAAGCTCTTCATCGTCGGCGATCCGAAGCAGTCCATCTATCGCTTCCGCCGTGCCGACGTGACGCTGTACCGTCAGGTGCAGGCGCAACTCCTACGTCACGGAGCGCGGCACGTGAAGCTGAGCGTGAGCTTCCGGTCCGTGCCGGAGATCCAGCATGCGGTGAATGCCGCGTTCGCGTCGCGGATGGAAGCAGCAGGTCCTTCCTCGTACGTGGCGCTCGAACCCTACCGCGAAGGCTCCGAGACCCAGCCCGCCGTCATCGCGCTCCCGGTGCCCGCGCCCTACGGCGACTATCGGTCCATCGTGGACTGGCGCATCGACGAGTCCCTTCCCGACGTGGTCGGCGCGTGGATCGACTGGCTCGTGAACGAGAGCGGATGGATGGTGAGCGAGCGCGAGCGTCCGGATCACCGCGTGCCCGTCGAGCCGCGGCATGTCTGCATCCTGTTCCGGAGGTTCCGCAATTTCGACCGCGACGTGACACGCCCGTACGTCGACGCGTTGGAAGCGCGCGGCCTCCCCCATCTTCTGGTCGGCGGCAGCTCCTTCCACGAGCGCGAGGAGATCGAGGCGCTCCGGAACGCGCTGACCGCGATCGAGCGGCCCGACGACGAGCTGTCGGTGTTCGCGACGCTCCGGGGACCGCTCCTCGCGGTCTCGGACGCGGCACTCCTCGTGTGGCGGGATCGCGTGGGGAGCCTGCATCCCTTCCGCAAGCCGCCCGATCCCCTTCCCGACTCCCTGGTCGAGGTCGCCGATGCCCTGGCCCTTCTCCGCGATCTTCATCGCGGGAGGAACCGGAGACCTGTCGCGGACACGATCGCGGAGTTGCTGGAGGCGACCCGCGCCCACGCGGGATTCGCGATCTGGCCCACGGGAAGCCAGGCGCTCGCGAACATCGATCGGTTGAAGGACATGGCGCGCCGCTGGGAGCAGCAGGGACTCGTGTCGTTTCGCGCGTTCGTGGACCGCCTCGAGGACGAGGCGGAGCGTGGCGAGGCCGCGGAGGCTCCGCTCCTCGAGGAAGGCGTCCAGGGCGTGCGCATCATGACGGTGCACAAGGCGAAGGGCCTGGAGTTCCCCGTCGTGGTGTTGGCCGACATGACCGCGAAGGAGACGCTCGAGGAGCCCACGCGCTGGACGGACGCCCGGCGCGAACTCTGCGTGCAGCGGCTGGCGAACTGCATCCCTCCCGAGCTGCGCGACCACGGGATGGAGGAGATGGAGCGCGAGCGCGAGGAGGCGCTGCGACTTCTGTACGTCGCCACGACGCGGGCGCGGGATACGCTGGTCGTGCCGGTGATCGGGGACGACCGGTACGGGGGATGGATGCAGGCGCTCCACCCTTCGGTGTACCCCGATGTGTCGATGTCGCGCCGCCCCGAGACTCGCGAGCCCGAGGGGTGCCCCGAGTTCGGAGAGGACAGCGTGCCCGGCCGCCCCGGGGACGTCGCGCGACCGATCGTGTCGGTGGTGCCGGGGCTTCATCTCCCCGAGGCGGGAGACCATCGCGTGGTGTGGTGGGATCCGTCGAAGCTGACGCTCGGCTTGCGATCCACCAA
>DASTBC010000246.1 GCA_035712245.1 Candidatus Eisenbacteria bacterium | reverse complement strand
GCGGCGCCCCGTGGCGCCCCCGCCTGCGCGCGCGGCGCTCTCGCCGGAGCGCGGGGAGCCTCCGCCCGACCGGGCGGGATCCTCGACCAGCACGAGCTCCGCGAGATCGGGATCGATCGCGTGCTGCCGGTTCTTCACGCGCACGGTGATGGGACCGCGAAACGGCGCGCGCTCGACCACGCTCACGCGCGCTCCGGGCAGGAGTCCGAGCGACACCATGTAGCGGAGCTTCTCCGCGTTCCGGTCGCTCACGTGCGCCACGACCGACGACTTCCCGGGCGCGAGTCGCGAGAGGCGGATTCCCTCGAGCCGCTTCATCTCGCCGCTCTTCGTGGGAATGGGATCCCCGTGCGGGTCGTGCGTGGGATCGCCGAGCGCGCGGGTGAGGAGGTCCTCCATGTCGTCGCTCAGGACGTGCTCCAGGCGCTCCGCCTCCCCGTCCACCGCCTCGAGCGGAACCCCGAGACGGGTGTAGAGGTAGAGCTCCCACAAGCGGTGATGGCGCACGATCTCGAGCGCGATCCTCCGTCCGCGCGGGGTCAGGGAGACGCCTCCGTACCGCGTGTAGCGGAGGAGCCCCATCCCCTTCAGCTTCTGGACCATGCCGGTCACCGAGGGAGCGGAGATCTTGAGGTAGGCGGCGATGTCCCCGACCGGGACCTTCCCGCCTCCGGACTCGTGGCTCAGCTTCCAGATGGCCTTGAGGTAATCCTCGACCGCGTGAGTGATGCTCGGCACGGCTCCCCTCCCTCGTCGGCGCCCCGGGCTCCCGCCGGAGCCCTCCGGACGCGCCCGACAGGGTACCATCGGGAGTTGACTTTTAGGCTAGCCTAAAGGAAAATGGACGTGATGCCGATGCTTCCATCAGAGCCTTGGAGATCCGCATGAAACGCGTTCTGATCCCTCTGGTCCTCGTGGTCGCCCTCGCGGGCGCGGCCCTGGCCTTCGTCGGCCGGGAGCGCGACGCCTCGTCGGGCCCCGTCCGGACCGTCGTCATGAGCATGAAGGAGTACGCCTTCAACGAGTCGAACCCCACCCTGGCCTTCCGGCCGGGAGAGCGGGTGCGCTTCGTCGTCGTGAACGACGAGGACACCCCGGTGAAGCACAACTTCCGCATCGTCGGGATGGACGTCCCGTGCGAGCGGGAGCTCCTCCCGGGGGAGCGGCGCGAGGTGACCGTCACGATCCCCCGCTCCGGAGAGTTCGCCTACACCTGCTGCACGCATCCGGGAATGGGCGGCAAGCTCGTGGTCGCGGGCCGGTAACGCCCGCCACCGTGACCGGCGCATGACTTCGCGAGCCCGCGCCGGGCTCCTCGTCCTCCTGATCGCGGCCGCCGCGGCGGCCGCCTTCCTCCTGGGGCCCTCGCGCCTCATCGCGCAGCGTCCCGTGCCGGACCCGCCGTCGTACGACGCCGGGCCCCTGGCCCAGGCGGCGCGCGACCACGCGATCCGCGCCCTCACCGAGTTCGACCACGGGAAGGTCACGAAGCTCCGGGACGGCACGAGCCTTCGCGAGTACGTGATCGAGGCGCGGCACGTCGAGGTGGAGGTCGCTCCCGGCGTGCGCTTCCCCGCGTGGACCTTCAACGGTGCGATCCCCGGCCCGTCCATCCGCTGCACGGAAGGGGACTCCATCCGGATCACGTTCACGAACAAGGGCTCCATGCCGCACTCGATGCACTTCCACGGCATCCACCGTTCGAACATGGACGGGGTCTTCGAGCAGATCGTGCCGGGCGGGACGTTCCTCTACGAGTTCCGCGCGGAGCCCTTCGGGCTCCACCTCTACCACTGCCACACGATGCCCGTGAAGATGCACCTGATGCGCGGGCTCTACGGGGTCTTCCTGATCGATCCCAAGACGCCGCGCCCTCCGGCCCGCGAGATGGTCATGGTGATGAACGGCTTCGACACCGACCTGAACGGCGAGGACAACGAGTTCTACACGGTGAACGGGTACGCGAACGTGTTCTTTCGCGACCACCCGATTCCCGTGAAGCAGGGCGAGCTGCAGCGGCTCTATCTCGTGAACATGACCGAGCTGGACCTGGTGAACTCGATGCACACGCACGCCACCTTCTTCCACGTGTATCCCACCGGCACGTCCCTCACGCCGAGCCTCTACACCGACGTGATCACGATGGGCCAGGCGGAACGGGCCATTCTCGAGTTCACCTACCCGTATCCCGGGCGCTACCTGTTCCACGCGCACCAGAACGAGTTCGCGGAGCTGGGCTGGCTGGGCCAGTTCGACGTGAAATCCGATGAGCCCCGAAGCGCCAACCTCCCCTAGCCGCGCGCCGGCGACCACGCCCTCCCCGGAGCGCCGTCCCGGCACGGGACGGATCCTCCTCGCGGGAATCGCGCCTCTCGTCCTGATCGGCGCGGTGACGTGGTGGTTCCTGACGTCGGGGACCTCGTGGCTGGGACTCGGACAGCCTCCGATCGAGAAGCTCGCGATCGAGCGCGTGGTGTTCCGGCCCCAGGAAATCGTGCTGCGCGTTCGGAACGAGGGCCCGGGCCCGATGTCCGTGGGACAGATCCTCGTGAACGACGCCATCTGGGACTTCTCGATCGCGCCGGGCCGTGCGATCGATCGCCTCGGCACGGCCACGATCTCGATTCCCTACGACTGGCTCGAGGGCGAGCCCTACGTGCTCTCCGTGATCAGCGGCACCGGAGTGCGGCACACGCGCGAGGTCGACATCGCCACCGCGACGCCGCGTCCGGACGGGCGCTCGGTGCTCGTCTTCGCGGTCCTCGGAATCCTCGTGGGCGTGATCCCGGTCTTCCTCGGGCTCCTCTGGCTTCCCTTCCTGCGCGCGATGCCGGCCCGGTGGATGGACTTCTGGATCTCCCTCACGATCGGGCTCCTCGTGTTCCTGGGGATCGACACCCTGGAAGAGTCCCTCGAGATCCTCGAACGCGTGCCCGAGTTCGTGAACGGGCTCATGCTCGTGGCGCTCGGCGTGATCGGCGCGTTTCTCGCCCTCACCGCGGTCGGCCGCGCGCTCTCCGCGGCTCCTCGATGGGGAACGGGCGGCGCGGTTTCCGGGATGGGGCTCGCGATCCTCATCGCGATCGGGATCGGGATCCACAATCTGGGCGAGGGACTCGCGATCGGCGCGGCCTACACGCTCGGCGAGGTCGCGCTGGGAACCTTCCTCATCGTGGGATTCATGCTCCACAACACGACCGAGGGGCTCGCGATCCTCTCCCCGCTCGTGGAGAGCCGCCCCCGGCTTCGCGATCTCACGCTGCTCGGGCTGATCGGCGGCGCGCCGACGATCGTGGGCACCTGGACCGGCGCCTTCACCTACTCGGACCCGCTGTCGCTCCTGTTCCTCGGCATCGGAGCGGGCGCCATCGCCCAGGTGGTGGTCATCCTGGTTCGGGGACGTGCTGCCCGTGGGGAACCGGTGCTCGAGGCGCTCGCGCGTCCGCGGAAC
>DASTBC010000245.1 GCA_035712245.1 Candidatus Eisenbacteria bacterium | reverse complement strand
GAAGACGTTCACGAGCCCGATGATGGCGTCCCCGCGCTCGCGATAGAGGGGATAGCGCGTATAGCGGGTGCGGCGGAGTTCCGCCCGCAGATCCTCGGGCCGCGCCGATTCCGGCAGGGACACCACCCGGGGAATCGGGATCATGATCTCGCGGACCACGGTGAGACCGAAGTCGAACACGCTGTGGAGCATGCGTTCTTCACGCCGTCCAAGCCGCCCGCCCGCCTCGATCACGATCTGCCGTAACTCCTCCCGGGTCACGAAGGGACTGCGATCACCCCGCGCGACCAGACGAAAGAGTCCGGTGATCGCCCACACGAGCGGAGCGAACACGAAGCGGGTCAACTGGATGAACCAGAGAAGGCGGGGAACCGCGTGCTCCGCCCGGATCCTGAAGTAAGCCTTGGGGGTGAGCTCGGAAAAGAGGAGAAGCGCCGCCGTCATCCCGACCGTGGCGACGATCGAGCCCAAGGTTTCGTTTTCCATTGCCTGCACCGCCCACGCGCTGGCCAGGGCACCGGCCCCCGTGACCGCGAGTGTGTTGCCGATGAGAAACGCGGTGAGCAGTCGCTCCGGTCGTTCGAGCAGACGCAGGAGTTCCTTGGCTCTGTCGTCTCCCCGGCGGGCGCGGGCGCGTAGTCGCACGCGGTTGAGCGAGACCACGCCCGTTTCCAAGCCTTCGAAGAGACCCGTGACGGCCAGGATGAGGACCAGGACAAGAAGGAGGAGCCCCTCATTCGTGGTGGCCATCAGGTGAGATCCGCATCGGTGTCAGCGTCTTGGATCACGCTCACCAGCACGCGATGGGCCCGGTGACGGCGTACCTGGAGCACGCGGTAGCTGAGCGGTCCGTGGACGACCATGTCCCCCCGCCGGGGCTGGCGGCCCAGAAGATGGGCGACCCAACCGGCTACGGTGTCGGTGGGAGCGGGAGGGATTTCCACTCCGACCACATCCGCGAGATCCACCAGCGGGAGAAGCCCGTTCACTCTCCAGGACCGTTCACCTGCTTCCTCCACGTCCGGAACTTCGTCCCGCTCCTGCTCGTCGAAGATCTCGCCTACGATCTCCTCGATGAGGTCCTCCTGGGTCAGGATGCCGGCCGTGCCTCCGTATTCGTTTACGACCACGACCAGGCTCAACCGCCGCGCCTGAATTTCGCCCAGGATGCGCGTGAGCCGCGCGCGCTCGGGCACGAAGGTGACCGGACGCAAGAGGGCTTCGAATGGAGCCTCCTGCTCCAGTAACACCTCCTTGGCGTTCACGAACCCGATGATGGAATCGAGCGTGCCGCGATAGACGGGCAAGCGCCGATGCCGGGCGGCCACGATCTGCTGGATCATCGCGTCTCGGGGTAGATCGGCGGAAAGGGCGATCAGGTCCACACGGGGCGTCATGATCTCGTGGGCTCGCGTCTCGAAAAAGGCGAATACATTGGACGCGATCGTGCTCTCACCCGCGGTCAGCACGCCCCCCGACTCGACGTCCTCGAAGAGGAGCTTGAGATCCCGCACCTCGGAACGCGTCCGGTCCTCGGCGACCCGCAAGGATTGCAGGAATCCAAGGGCAATCCGTTCCAGAACGCGGGACGCCGGACCCAAGATGCGGAGCACGGGCGCCAAGAGAGGAATGAGGGCGATGCTCGCGCGGGCGGGCCAGTTCACGGCCACGCCCTTGGGGAGGACCTCCCCGAACACGAGGATGACGAGGGTGGCGACGAGCACCGAGAGCCCGAGCGGATCCTCGGTCGCCGGACCTATGCGGGCCTTGCGGAGTATGGCCAGCATGACGCTCGAGGCGGCCACGTTGACCAGGGTGTTTCCGAACAGGATCCCACCCAGGAGCCGCTCGGGCCGCGCGGCAATGCGGGCCACCAACCGCTTCCGCCAGGAGCCGGATTCCTCGAACCGGCGTAGCTCGAGGCGGTCCAGGGAGAAGATGGCCGTCTCGCTCCCGGAAAAGGTCGCGGAGAGGACGAGCAAGACGACGAATAAGATGGAGAGCGCGATGAGACCGGGGTCCACTCCGGGCTAGTTTCGGTTCTAGCAGGGGAAGGTGCAAGTGGCCGGCCGGTCATGG
>DASTBC010000244.1 GCA_035712245.1 Candidatus Eisenbacteria bacterium | reverse complement strand
CCTGCACCGTGATCGGCTTGTTGTCCTGCTGCGCCGTCTTCTGACCCGACGCGAGCACTTCGGCGTTCTGGAGGATGGTCTTGGTGACCGCTTCCGTGTTGGCGCCGCGGCCGTCCACCGTCGCGAGCACGTCGACGCGGTCGCCCGGGAGCACGAACCCGCTCACGCCGGAGACCTGGTTCACCTCGAGCGACGTGGCGCGATAGCCGGGACGGACCAGCATGGAGAGGCCGCCGCCGCGCGAGCTCAGCTTCGTCGCGGTGATCGGCTCCTTGCCGGCGAGGAAGATCTTGCAGGTCTGCCCGGCCACCGAGTCGATGTCCGAGAAGGCTCCCGCGGGAACGCTCTCCTTGGGGTACTTCGCGATGCGCAGCTGCGCGCGATCGAGCTTCGTGCCGAACGTGAGGTCGGTGGCCGCGACCACGACCGGCACGAACGACTTCGAAGTGCTCTGAGCGACCTGGGCCGCCGTGGCCTTCAGCCCGGCGTACCCGGCCAGGGCCGCCAGGAATCCGAGCGCCACGGCCAGAACGAGAATTGATTTCGAACGGGCCATGATCCGATTCCCTCCCTCGAGAGTGAGCTACCCTTCGAACCGCATCACCGTCTGGCCGGCCATCGGGATCGTGTTCCCGTAACTGCCGCCCACGAGCGCGAACACGCCCGGGGTGATGAAGGTGAAGGTCGCGTTGACGGTCACCGTAACCATGTTCGCCGCGTCCGGCCCATCCACGGTGACGGAGGTGGGCGTGATCCCGCCTGAGGCGAGAACGGCACTCACACGGTTCTGAACGATGTCGAGATCGGGAGTCGTCACGACCGCCACGCGAGCTCCCTCGCGCGCGGCCTGATCGAGAAGGCTCTTGGTGTGGAATGCCCGCCCGAAATCGAGCATTCCCATCGCCAACACCAGCAATATCGGCAGGACGAACGCGAACTCAATCAGCGCGACGCCGGATTCCGGATGCGGCGCCGGCCTCTGGTTTCGGCGGCCGTCAGCGGCCTGGGCGAGGTTCATCGGGGCCCTCCAAGTCCGGGTACCAGAACGACTAAGACGGTAGCCAGCGCGATCGCGACGCCGAACGGCACCCGAAGGCCGGACGTGGCGGGACGCGCCAGCGGGGATCCTTTCGCCCGGTGCGCCATCCATCGGGCGAGCCCGAACGAGCGCTGGAGCACCTGGCCCAGCCGTCCGACACGGACGGCCGTGAGAACGCCGAGCAGCCCGCCCAGAACCAGGGCGAGGAGGCCGGCGAGAAGAGCGTCGGGAAGTGCGAGGAACGCTCCGACGGCCATCAAGAGCTTCACGTCTCCGGCGCCGGTGAAGCGGAGCAGGTAGCCGGGCAGGAGCAGGGCCCCGGCCGCGAGCGCTCCACCCGCGGAGAGGAGAAGGCCGTGCCCGGCCCCGAGCGCGCCGTGCAGGCACAGCGCGACTGCGAGGGCCGGGACCGTCAGGCCATTCGGGATCCTGCGTGTCCGCAGGTCCCACCACGTTGCGACACAGCACAGGACCACCGCGCCGCCGGTCATCCAGACTGTGTGTGTCATCCGTCGCTCGTGGGGTCGTGGGTGATTACATCGAGTTCAGGGCGTCAACCGCGTCCTGATACGCACCCTCGACCGCGCCCATGAGACCGAGCGGATCCGCGATGATCACCGCGACAGCAATCGCGGCCACGAAGGCGGCCAGAAGACCGTACTCAATGAGATCCTCGCCGCGCTCATCACGGATGAAGCCCTTCGCGAACTGAAGCATGGTGAAACCCTCCATCACTGCTGGTTATGCTGCATGTGCCCGCACACGGTCCGATTCGCGTTGTCTCGGACTCTCCCGGAGCGGGCGGCCCACGGAACCGACTGCATCGAACGCCCCGCCGCAGGGCGCGCTTTCGATGCAGTCGCGTAGTGCCATCGCAAGTTCCGGGCCGTATCACGTTCGAGTGCGCGCGCCACACGGATACGATGCGCTGCGAATCGATTGCCGGTAATGATTCCGCTCGCAGGGGATGCGAGAACCGCGCGCTCTGGGGGATTTCGCCCAGGCGCCTCACGTGTTTGTGCTCAGCGAATCGACGCGTTAGGATGGTGCGGCTTATCGCGAGACGCGTTGCAGTTTGCCCCTCGGAGAAATCACGACATGAAAGCCTCGAAGGCGTTCGCATTCATCGATCAGAACCAGGGCCGCCTCGTCGACGAGCTGGTCCAGTTCCTCCGCATTCCGAGCATCAGCGCGCACAAGGAGCGCGACCCGGACGTCGAGGCGGCGCTCGAGTACGACAAGCGGAAGCTGGAGTCGCTCGGGTTCCGCACCGAGATCTGGCCGACGCGCTCGCACGCGGGCCTTTTCGCGGAGCGCCTCGTCTCCCCCGACCTTCCGACGGTGCTGATCTACGGGCACGTCGACGTCCAGCCGGTCGACCCGGTCGAGCTCTGGACCTCGCCGCCCTTCGAGCCGCGGATCGCGGACGGGAAGATCTGGGCGCGCGGGGCGGACGACAACAAGGGGCAGCACTACGCCCAGATCGCCGGCGTGGAGGCGGTGCTCGCCGCGGACGGGGAGCTCCCCGTCAACGTGAAGCTCATCCTCGAGAGCGACGAGGAGTACGACAGCGAGGCGATGGCCGCGGAGCTCCCGAAGCACGCGGCGAAGCTCGCGTGCGACGTCTTCGTCGTCTCGGACTCGAACTTCCCCGACCGCGACCATCCGGCCGTGACGCTCTCGCTCCGCGGCATCAAGGCCTTCGAGATCACGATCCGCGGCGCCAGCTCGGACAAGCATTCGGGCGAGTGGGGCGGGATGCTCTACGAGCCGATCGACGTGCTGAGATGGACGCTTCAGAACCTGAAGGACTTCGAGACCGGGCGCGTGCTCGTCCCGGGCTTCTACGACGACGTGGATCCGCCCACCCCCGAGACGAGGGCGGCGATCGCGGGGCGCCCGTGGGACGACGCCGCCCAGGCGCGGGGCCAGGGCGTGTCCCGTCTCTTCCGCGAGGAGGGCTACACGCCGCTCGAGTCGGGCACGCTCCGGCCCACGCTCCAGGTGAACGGGATCGTGGGGGGCTACACGGGAGAGGGATTCAAGACGGTGATCGGGAACCAGGCGCGCGCGAAGATCTCGATGCGTCTCGTACCGCGGCAGGATCCGGAGAAGATCGCCGCGCTCTTCGAGCGGCGCGTCCGCGAGCTGGTGGGGGACATGGGGACCCTGGAGATCCGCGAATTCGGAGGGGGGCGCCCCTTCTGGTCGGATCCGAAGAGCCCGTACGTGCAGGCGGGACTCCGCGCGCTCACTTCCGCGTTCGGCAGGCCCGCGGTCATGCTGGCGATGGGCGGCTCGATTCCCATCGTCCCCGCCGTGGTCCGCGTCACCGGCGCGGCATGCGTCATGATGGGATTCGGCCTGCCGGAGGACAACCTGCACGCCCCCGACGAGAACTTCCCGGTCGAGAACTTCCTGGGAGGGGCGAAGGCGGCCGCGGCGTTCCTCTACGAGATGGCGGGGGTTCGAGAGCGCGTTCCCGCAAGAAAATAGCCTTGCACGACTTCCCGTTCGCGGTATCCTGGGCTCGTGGCGGGCGTCCCCGCATCTAATTGGATAGGACGGACGGCGCCACCCGGCCACGGAAGGCCGGCCAGGCCAGGCCCACGTCAAGGATGGCGGGGCGCGTACGGCGGAGCGAGTGTGAGATCGCGGTTCTCACCGGCACCCGACTCCTGCTCGACCGTGGCGGCGCGCCCCACCGCAGTCCAAGCCTGATCCCCTCCTCCAGCCCTCCCCCGTCCTTCCTCTAGTTCGTCGAGACGGTCAGGTCCGCGAACTCCACGATCGTGTCGTCCTCCGTCCAGAGTCCCACGGTCCCCTTGCGGAACCGCTCGTCGCGGACTCGGAACTTCTCGACGCCGTCATAGCTCGCCGTCATCACGCTCCCCTTCCTCGCGATCGAGAGCGTGTGCCAGACCCCCGGCTCGAGAGGCGGGATCTCCGCGTGTCGGAGGTCACGACGCTTGCCGTGGAGCAGGTAGTGCGCGATGAGCCGGTTCTTCTCGCCGCTGACGCGGAGCAGGTAGCCGTTCTTCCCCTTTTTCGAGTCGAGCTGAACGAGGAGTCCCGCCGTGGGATCGATGTCCCCCGAGACGATGCGGAAGCGGACCGAGGCGATGAGGTCCTCGACGATCGGCTTCTTGAACTGGAGGTAGTGGAACTCTTCCTCGCCGTCGTCGTCGGCGGCGGCGGCCCGACGGAGAACCCGGGGCACGGAGGCAGCGACCGCGGAATCCGAGGCGGACGAGTCGGCAGCCCCGGCGGCCGCGGCCGGCGCGGCCGGCGGCACGCTCCCCGCGACGGCGCTCCCGTCCAGAGCCACCTCCCACCGTCCTCCGAACACCGCGGCGTGCTGCGGCTCCCGCCCCAGCGTGTCGGCCTGGAAGCTCCACGTCCACGTCTTCGGTTTCGAGGTGCGGCCCGCCGCGGCGGGCGAGGGGAGAGCCACGAGCAACGCGACCGGGATCGCCGCGAGAACCGCGAGCGTCGTGCCGGTCCGGATCCGTGTCCTCACGGCATCCCCCGGAGCACCTGGTACATGCAGAGCAGGGCCATCGTGTCCCTCGCGCAGTAAGCGTTCAATGCCTCTTCGAGCATGGCGCGCTCCTCGGGATGGATCTCGGGATCGGTGAGCGCGATGAACGCGAGGGCGGCCTGACTCCCCTCCCGAATGGAGAGATCGTCGTAGCTCATCGCCGGGACCAGCACCGGGAGCACGTCCTTGATCGAGAAGGAGCCATGGAAGTTCGGATGGTAGTAGTAATTGTGGAGAAGGTGAAGCAGATCGACCATCCGGTCCTGGAGCGGGTTGAGCCGGTCCTCGAGCTCGGGAAGCGCGTCCGCGAGGGAGCGGATCACGCGGGACTCGAATCCCGAGTACACGACGATCGATCCCCGATCCGCGAGCACGTCCACGAGCCCGGACGCGAGCGCCTCGCGAGGGTCGGTGCGGTCGCGATGCAGGTATCCGTGGTGCTCGTGCGTGCCGTCTTCACGGAGGACGTGCACCGACCACTGGAACGGCGTCTGCTGGAACGGGTGCGTGCCGGGAATGATCGGGAGCGCGGGGTTGCAGGTCTCGAAGTCGAGGAAGTGGATCGGGAAACGGATCGCATCCAGCTCGGCCTTGAGCCCCGGATGGCGGTAGGGCTCTCCGCGAAGCACCGCGTCCCGCACCCGCCACTGGAACTCGCTCAGCCCCTCGAACCCGTCCGGGATCTCACGGATGTCCTCGATTCGCGCCGCGATCAGCGTCCCGTACATCTTGGGGGTGAGACGGGGGAGGTTGCTCACGTGGTGCTCCGGGACCGCCTCGTGGCAGTGGCCGTGGAAGGGGCACGGATAGGGTTTCCTGCAGTGCGGTCCGATCGCGATCGCGGGAGGCTCCGGGGAGCCGAGCGCCTGCCGGATCTCCCCCACCTTGCCGAGGAGCTTGGGCAGGGCGGCGCGCACTCCTTCCGAGAGGTCGTGCGCCGCGAAGAGGGCCGCGACGTCGTAGGCGCCTCCGTTCCAGACGTACTGGTTGTTCACGTGGAGGAGGAGCACCCGCTCGACCTGTACCCCGCTCCCCTCGACGGCATGGAGCTGTGCGGCCACGTCGGCGAGGTACTCGCCCTTGAAGCCGGTGCTCGACTTCACCTCGACGAGATCCCATCCGCTTCCGTTCGCCCGCGCGAGGATGTCCACGCGGGCGCGGATCCCTCCGTGCGAGAACGCGCCTTCGTAGATCGCGCGCGTCGAGAGATCGGCGAGCGCCGCCGTCGTGCGGCGGACCGCCTCCTCGTACGACAGGTCGTCCCGTCCGATCTCGACGCCGCCCGGGTAGTACTCGCGGGCGACCTTGCCCACGAGCCGGCCCGCGT